>NZ_CAXATZ010000003.1:0-158472 GCF_963971605.1 uncultured Xanthomarina sp. | reverse complement strand
TTAATTGTGCATTAAAAAAGTCTGGACCAGAATTTGTATTGTGCTGTCCTACCGAAACAATTTCCAAAGTCTCATGCTGTGTGGTTTTTAAGTGAGCCACAGACATTTTCTTATGTTGCCAGATATAATGTAGAAAATCTTCTTGCATACTCTAAAAATAGGGAAAAAACTTAGATTTTTAATTAATTTTGAAGGGATTATTCTACGTTTAATAACCTTTATCTGTAATTAATCCCATCTCTTTAGTAAGGTCTTTAAAACAAATAGGACATACTCCTTAAGCGATTGTTAAAATTATCTTATTCCAAGTTTAAATGTCGCAAAAGCTTATTATATTTAAGGGATATGCAAGATTTATTACAATTTTACCTAGTCACAAGAAATCAAACCGAAGCACTTTGCAAACCCTTAAAGACAGAGGATTACACCCCTCAATCTGCTGAATTTGCCAGTCCTCCAAAATGGCATTTGGCACATACCACTTGGTTTTTTGAGGAAATGATATTAAAATCCAATGTTGAAAACTACCAAGTGTTCGACGATTCTTATAGTTTTTTGTTCAACAGTTATTACAACAGTATTGGAGAACGTATTGAGCGTAAAAACCGTGGGCTAATTACCAGACCTTCTATAGAAAAGGTTTACGCCTATCGTGAATATATTGACAAACACATGATGGAACTTTTAAAAGGTACAGTTTCTGCAGACCTTAAAAAACTGACCATTTTAGGCATCAATCACGAACAACAACATCAAGAATTACTGATAACCGATTTAAAATATACCTTTTCCTGCAATCCTATTTATCCTAAGTATTCAGAAAAAAATTATATAAGCACGAAAAAACAGACATCAGATTGGTTAGAAGTTCCTGAAGGCATTTACAACATTGGTCACGTAGGAAATGGGTTTTGTTTTGACAATGAGCTGGGAAGACATCGCGTGTTTTTAGAACCATACAAAATATCTAAAACATTAGTGACCAACGGCGATTTTATTGAGTTTATAAACGACAAAGGATACCAACAAGCCAAGTATTGGTTGGACGATGCATGGTATTGGCTGCAACAAAACCAAGTTAAAAGTCCATTGTATTGGAAACTCGTAAACGGTGTTTGGCACCAATACACGTTATCTGGTTTGCAACCTGTAAATCCAGATGCTATATTAACCCATGTTTCTTATTATGAGGCTGCTGCTTATGCCTTTTGGGCAGGCTACAGGTTACCAACAGAATTTGAATGGGAAGTCGCTTCCAAAGAGCTGGATTGGGGAACTGTTTGGGAATGGACCAATTCGTCCTATTTACCTTATCCCAATTTTAAAATAGCCAAAGGAGCCGTTGGCGAATACAATGGCAAATTTATGGTAAACCTCATGGTTTTAAGAGGCGCTTCATCAGCTACTGCAAAAAATCACAGTCGCTTTACCTACAGAAACTTTTTTTCACCCAACACACAATGGCAATTTTCTGGAATCAGATTAGCTAAATAACTTATATGAACACAAAATTTCAAAACGACATAAACGAAGGTTTAAGCAAAGCTTTAAAATCTTTGCCATCTAAATACTTTTACGATAAAACAGGTGACGATTTATTTGTTAAAATAATGAATCTCCCAGAATATTATTTAACCAAAGCCGAATTTGACATTTTTAAAAATCAAACCAAAAACATCATAGCAGCATTGGACATCAATCCCAATGTATATTTTGAATTGATAGAGTTAGGAGCTGGCGATGGCACAAAAACCAAAGAATTGCTAAAGGTATTGATTTCCGAAAACTTCAACTTCGATTATATACCAATAGACATTTCTAACAATGCTTTAAAGCAATTGGAAACCAACCTAAACACCGAAATCCCAAATTTGAAAGTGACCAAGAAACAAGGCGATTACTTTAACGTTTTGGATGGTTTAAAAACTTCCAACCACCCAAAAGTAGTGTTGTTTTTAGGCTCTAACATTGGCAACATGGAAGACGAAAAGGCCAAACGCTTTATTTCCAAGCTAAGCAGCTCTTTAAACCCCAACGATAAAGTGGTTTTAGGTGTGGATTTAATAAAATCCAAAGACATTGTTTTACCTGCTTACAACGACAAAGCAGGTGTTACCAAAGCTTTCAACTTTAATTTATTGAACAGAATCAATAAGGAACTGGATGCTAATTTTAACATAGATCAATTTTCCCACCAACCTGAATACACCGAAACCGAAGGCATTGCCAGAAGTTATATTGTAAGCAATACAGATCAAGAGGTACATATTGGTGCTTTAAATAAAACCTTTCAGTTTAAAAAAGGGGAAAAAATTCACACCGAAATATCCAGAAAATATAACGATGAGATCTTAAATTCCATTCTAGAAAACAGCTCTTTAAGAATCGTGACCAAACTATTGGATTCCAAATCCTACTTTGCCGATTATATTTTAATTAAAACCTAGAACCATGACCAAAAATGCCAATATGTTAGGGATTTTAGGTTTGGGCCATAGAAGTACTTTGTTTTATCTCGATGCCCTAAACAAAGCGTACCATGAAGAAGAACAGGGTTACAGCACCTGCCCTTTTATACTGTACAACACTGATTTTAATTCCATTAATCCGTATTTGCCCAATCAGTTTAAAAAACTTCTTCCTATGCTCACAAGCTATCTTAGTAACTTAGAAAAACTCCCCATATCACATCTTTTGATTCCTAACCTCACATTACACGAGGCCATGGATAAGCTGGATACAAACCTTAAAATCATCCACCCATTGCTCTTAGGTGTCAATTTCCTTAAAAAAAAGGACATCAAAGAAACAATTGTTTTTGGTTCAAAATACACCATGACTTCCACATATCTTTCCAACTATTTTTCTTCAAAAGGTATCCAGACCAGATCTCCATCAAACAAAGACGAGGAATTTATTGATGCCTTAAGGCAAAAAATCTATTCCAATACTGAGACCTTAGCAGATAGGGATGCCTACAACGCCCTTATTGTTAAATATAGTAACAAGGCTCATATATTGATAGCTTGCACCGAACTGTCCATTTTAAACCATCCTACTCATGTTGTGGATATGGCTCAACTTCAAATAACGGAAGCCTTAAAACAAATAAAGCAACATTAAACACTTACAATTATGAAAAAACCAGATTTTACAGATTTAAAAGCCATGTATGTTAATTGTACCTTGAAAAAATCGCCTAGACAAAGCCATACCGATGGCTTGATGGACGTTTCCAGAAAAATCATGGAAGCTGAAGGCATTTCAGTAAGACAATTAAGATTTGTAGATCACGAAGTTGCTTATGGCGTATATCCAGATATGACAGAACATGGTGTTGAAAAAGATGAGTGGCCAAAATTATTCAAGGACATTTTTGAAGCCGATATTTTAATTATTGGAACTCCTATATGGTTAGGTGAAAAATCGTCTGTCTGCCAAAAACTCATTGAGCGTTTATATGCCATGAGTGGCAAAACAAACGACAAAGGTCAATACCTGTTTTACGGAAAGGTTGGTGGTTGTGTCATTACAGGAAATGAAGATGGCATAAAACATTGTGCCATGGGTATTTTATACGCTTTACAACATGTTGGGTATTCCATTCCTCCTCAAGCCGATTGTGGTTGGATTGGTGAAGCTGGACCTGGTCCAAGCTATATGGACGAAGAAAGCCATGCCAAAGACAACAGCTTTACCAACAGGAACACTACGTTTATGACGTATAATTTACTGCATTTGGCAAAATTACTGAAAGAAAACAAAGGGTATTCCAATTATGGAAACTCCAGGGAAGCTTGGGATGATGGAACCCGTTGGAATTTTGAAAATCCTAAATATAGATAACACTTGGTTCGCCCTTGCCGTTTTTATTAAGAAGCTTACACATTGCTGTTTAAGAGATATTATCTGCTACTTTAAAAAACAAAACTGCTTAACCAACACTATTAACACATTATAAGTACAGATCCGATAATGAGGTCAAATTATTAAATAGTAATCATGGATTATTACGGAAAATATTTAATAATGTGATATATTTACATCTTTTAACAATCATCCATTATTTAACCAAAAGTTGGCAATAATGGTGTAAAAACTTTAAATCTATGAAGACTTATTTAGGGATTTTATTTTTCGGGGCCCTTTTATTTTCCGGATGCGATCAATCTAAATCCAAAACAACAAATAGTAATACTGAGCAGAACGTTACGCAAGAAACACCAGCAGAACAAACAACAAATGCCCTAAAGACCAATTCCAATAAGGCTTCCAGTGCTCCTACGCAAACAGCTACAGGCATGAATCCAGCTCACGGACAACCTGGACATGATTGTGCCATTCCTGTTGGAGCACCTTTAAATAGTAAAAACAATTCATCTCCTGTGGTAAATCCTGGAAGTTCATCACCTGTTATCAACCCAGGAAGCTCCTCTCCTGTTCAGACTGCTCCTGGTATGAATCCGGCTCATGGACAACCTGGGCACGATTGTACCATTCCTGTGGGAGCGCCTTTGAATAAGTAATATTTTAAATAAGAAATAAAAAAAACCTGAGTTATCGCTCAGGTTTTTTATTTATTAAGATTCTTCGGTTGTTTTATTCCCACTGAACGACAGGAGGTTATTCAATATAACCCATTTTCTTCATCCAATCGTCGTTAAACATTTTGCCTACATATCTGCTGCCATGATCGTGGAATAAAACCACAACCACATCGTCTTTTGTAAAGTGTTCTTTTAATTGCAACACGCCTTTAATGGCTGCTCCAGCAGAATTCCCTAAAAACATACCTTCTTTCTTTGCCAATAATTGAGTGTAAACAGCTGCATCCTTATCGGTTACTTTAGTAAACCCATCAATAATATCGAAATCCACATTTTTAGGTAAAATGTCTTCTCCTATCCCTTCGGTAACGTAAGGGTAAATTTCATTTTCATCGAAAATACCTGTTTCATGATATTTTTTAAATACAGAACCATAGGTATCCACTCCCCAGACTTTCACATCTGGATTTTGCTCTTTTAAATATCTACCAACTCCAGAAATGGTTCCTCCTGTACCAACACCAACTACAAAATGCGTGATTTTCCCTTCTGTTTGTTTCCATATTTCTGGACCTGTACTTTGATAATGCGCTTTGGTATTGCTTAAATTATCGTATTGGTTTACATACCATGAATTTGGTGTTTCTTCTCCAAGACGTTTGGAAACGGAATAATACGAACGTGGGTCTGTAGGTTCTACATCTGTAGGGCAAACAATAACTTCTGCTCCTACGGCTTTCAACATATCTATTTTCTCTTTACTCTGTTTATCAGCCATCACAAAAATGCATTTGTAACCTTTTACTATAGCCGCTAAAGCCAAACCCATTCCTGTATTCCCAGAAGTTCCTTCTATAATGGTTCCTCCCGGTTTTAAACGTCCATCGGCCTCGGCATCTTCAATCATGGTTAAGGCCATTCTGTCTTTTACAGAATTTCCAGGATTAAAGGTTTCGTATTTTGCCAATACCAAACATGGTAATTCTTCTGTTAAGGCATTCATTTTAACCAATGGCGTGTTGCCTATGGTTTCCAGTATGTTCTTTGCGTAATCCATTTTAATTTTTTTCAGTTGCAAATTTATGTTTTTGCCATGAATACACGAATTATTTTGGGATGTTTCTAAAAATCCTGCTTATTCAAAACGAATGGCTTTTACGGGAGAGATTTTGGTAATGATATAGGAAGGCACCAATAACATGGCCAAACACAAGATAAACGTACCTATATTCAAGGCCAGAATATAGCTTAAACTAATGTAAACTGGAGCTTCGGTTACATAATACACGTCAGGATTTAAAGGGAATAGTTTGAAGTATTTTTGAGCAAACAATAAACCCAATCCTATAACATTTCCCCAAAGAAGCCCTAAAGTGATTAAGTAAGATGCATTGTACAAAAATATTTTTCTAATGGCCCAATTACTGCTTCCAAGGGCTTTTAAAATACCAATCATTTGGGTTCGTTCCAGAACCAGAACCAATAAAGCCGTAATCATATTGATACCAGCAACCAAAATCATAACACCAATAATGCCATAGATATTTTTAACAAAAATCTGTATCCATTCAAAAATGGAAGCAAATTTTTGTTCTACCGTTGTTACATTCAACAATGGAGGTGTATTGTTGTAAACCTCATTGTAAATCTCATTTAGTTTACTGTAATCTGTTACAAAGACCTCAAAATGTCCTGCTTGGTTGTCTTCCCATTTATTAAGACGCTGTAAATGGCGCAAATCCCCAAACACATAGGTTTCATCAAAATCCTTAAAGCCAGAATTATAAATACCAACAATATGGTAAGTTATCATGCTTGGAGGTTTGTTGGGATCTTCTTTTCTAAATAAAGTGGTAAAGGAATCTCCCAATTTAAACTGTAATCTGTTGGCTAAATATTGGGAAATCAACACCTCTTCATTCCTATCTCCCGAATAATCCGGAACTCGTCCTTCCACTAGAAAATCTTGAAAATAGGTCCAATTAAAATCGGCTCCAACGCCTTTTAAAATAACAGCCTCAAAGTCGGTTTCTGTTCTTATAACACCAAATTTGGTTGCCACAGCCTGAATATGTGCCACTCCTTCAACCGATTTAAATTCGGGATAAAAATACTGTTCCATGGATACAGGGTTGCCACTTTCTTGAGAATTATTACTGTCGAAATTGGAAATGATAATGTCGCTATTAAAAGCCACCACTTTCTCACGAATCTTTTGTTGCAGTCCTATTCCAGTGGCAATGGCAATCATCATCACTATAATACCTATAGCAATGGCAGCAATACCAATTTTTATTATTGGTGCCGAAACACTACTTTTATACGCTTTACTGTCAATAATGCGTTTGGCTATAAAATATTCAAATTTCAAATGATGCAATTAAAATTTATTCTCCTCAAAAATACAGTTTTATTATTTGTTTTTATACTCATTTCTTGTGGAAACTTTTCTAGTGCTAAAAACGAAAAGTCACCTACTAAAATCGACCAAGGGTTTGCTTCGTCGCAAGTTAATAGCAATGACAATCAAATAATTGTTGGAGCCAACCAAACTGAAAAATACATGCCACTTTTACAGGGAAAACGCATTGGAGTTGTTGCCAATTTAACAAGTGTTATTTTTAAAAATGAAGCACAAACCACCTATACACATTTGGTAGATTCCTTGCTGGCACTACAAATGGACCTAAGGAAGGTATTTTCTCCTGAACATGGCTTTAGGGGAAATGTAGATGCTGGGGAATTTGTGGAAAGTGGCAAAGACACTAAAACAGGCTTACCTATAGTTTCGCTGTATGGAAAGAACAAAAAAGCCTCTAAGGAGTCTTTAAAGGATATTGATATCATGATTTTCGATATCCAAGATGTTGGTGTTCGTTTTTACACATATATCTCTACGTTGCATTATATGATGGAATCTTGTGCAGAAGCCAATATTCCCTTACTGATATTGGACAGACCAAACCCGAACGGACATTATGTAGATGGCCCAACCTTGGAACCCGAAAACAAAAGTTTTCTTGGCATGCATCCCATTCCCTTGGTTCACGGACTGACCATAGGTGAATTTGCCCAAATGCTCAATGGAGAAAAATGGCTGGAAAACCAAGCACAATGCAACATTACCGTTATTCCTGCTAAAAATTACACCCACAATAAATTTTACCAGGTGCCTATTAGACCTTCACCAAACCTTCCTAACGATCAAGCCATTAAACTATATCCAAGTCTGGGACTTTTTGAAGGGACCAACATCAATGCTGGACGAGGAACGGAATTTCAGTTTCAAAGGTATGGAGCGCCTTTTTTAGATAAAAATGTGTTCTTATTCACGTACACACCAAAAGAGAGTTTTGGTGCCAAAAATCCAAAACACAAAGATGTACTTTGTTATGGCGAAGACTTAAAAAACGATTCCTTATACGCTGAAGTTTCACTGAAATGGCTTATTAAAGCCTATAATCATGCTACAGACAAGTCCAAGGTATTCAATACTGAAAATTTCACCAAACATGCCGGAACAGATAAACTACAAAAACAAATTGAAGCTGGCCTAAGTGAAGCAGACATTAAAGCCATTTGGCAAAAAGACCTGGAAGCCTTTAAAAAACTAAGGGCAAAATATTTGATTTATAATTAATCGTAAGGTCTGCCATTGGGCCTTAAATTATTTCTTCTGTAATCTGCCCTGGATTGAATGTTATGGTTTCCATAACGGATATCTGTTAAATTGTAGGCTTTGGAATAAGTGGGTTTAGAACGTTCTAAAATATTGTCAATTTTTTTGGTCCTTAAATGTTTGGCATCTAAAAGCTCCTTGGTTTCCATGGAAGACATGGCATCAGTACCATCAAACGATAAAACCGTTAAACTTTTAGAGTCAAGCTGCAAGGCTTTGGAATCTGCATTCTGAGCCAAACCAACAGGTTTTGGAAAGTGTTTGATGATTTTATTTTCACTTAAATCCAAGATAGGAATGTTGCTTACTGCCAAGTTGTTGTTAGAGTCAAGCGTATTCAAGCCTCTATGCAAACCTGAGTCTATTGGCAACAGCCTGGAAATTTTAAAAACAATGGTTTTTCTATAAATGTAGGTGTCGTCCCTTCCTTCAGTATGCACCACAGCAAATGTATAATCGCCCAGAGGTAAATCGTTTAAAGGGATCCTGATGTCTTTGGTAACATCGTTAATGGCATATTCCCTTAATCCAACATCACCAATTACTTCAATTCTATTAAGATCGAATGTGCTTTTTAAATAAAGGGTATCTCCAGAAGTATTTAAATAATGGGTTAAACTTTCGGCCGTTTTATTTACGTTCTTGAAAATTGCGGAATACACGATATCTTGACTGTAAGATGAATTAAAATAGGCCACAACCAAAAACAGAAACATTTTGAAATTTAGGGTCTTCATATGTCTGAAATTTTGTTTAACAAATTCATTTTTTGCTATAATCAATCCTTTGTTGAACAAATCAAAAATACGACAATGTGGACATGGAATTGAGATTAGAATAACTTATTCGATAAGTCCCAAACTAAATTGGACAAACTGTACCCATCAAAACTAAACGTCTAACTTTTAGGTATTTAAACGAATGGCTATTCCGTTTAAAAAGAAATAATTTGGACAGAAATATCTCTAATTATCTATGGATGCAACAGGATATGCACCAAAAACATGAATTACAAAAATGATTTTTTTTGGAGTTTGATCAACCACAACCACATGTTTTCCTTGTGATAAATTGGTAAGGGGAATCTTTAAATCAGTTTCGCTTAAATACACATCCAATTCCCTTTTGTATTTGGAATTTATGGAATATACATGCGAAATCTCTGTAATGCTTTTTAACAATAAGGTATCTTTGGTTGCATTGAGTTCATGAAACAAACTGCTGGCATTAGAGTTTCTGTTTTTCTCAATTTTGGCAAAAACCGATTGAGAATGTATGGAACCTGATAAAATACCTAGACCTAATGTCAGTAAAAATGTTTTCAAAAAAAAAATACTATTAAGTTCTACAATCCTTGAACTCAACAGCAACCAATTAATCCTCAGGCTAAAACTAAATTAATTTCCAAACCAAACAACAAATAATCCATGAACTGCAAAAAAATCAGAAGAACTACAAAAAATTGTTGACAACCTGTTAAAAACCTTTGATTATGAAAGCATTAAACCACATCCTTTCCAGGAATAATGGTAGGTTTTTGATAATTTTGAAACGGTTGTTTTAAAAGCTCGCTTATTTGTCCGTTTTTCACTTCATCAGGAAAGACATCCACACCATATACCAATTTCTCCCGATCCAACTCCATGTAAGTTCCAAAAAGCCTATCCCAAATAGAAAAAATATTTCCATAATTGGAATCTGTGTAAGGTAACACATAATGATGGTGGACTTTATGCATATCTGGAGAAACAAAAATATAACTAATGGCTTTATCCAGTTTTTTAGGAAGCTTGATGTTGGCATGTGTTAACTGTGTAAAAACCACAGATAAGGATTGGTACATAAATACAATGGCTATAGGTGTTCCCACGATAAAAACACCCATTAAAGTAAAAATAAAACGAATGACGCTTTCCAAGGGATGGTGCCTATTTCCTGTGGTAGTATCCACATGGTGGTCTGTATGATGTACCAAATGTATCATCCATAGAGGTTTTACTTTATGTTCTACAAAATGGGCCAAATAGGCTCCAAAAAAATCAAGCAGCAAGACGCCTAAAATCATGTATAACCAAAGTGGCATGCTTGGCAACCAATTAATAATTCCAAAATGATTGGTTTTAACCCAATCGGCAGAGAGCAACAACAAAAAGGCCAAGCCAAAATTCACCACTATGGTTGTAGCCGTAAAAAAGAAATTTGGCCATGCATGTTTCCACTTTTTATAAGAAAACCTCACTAAGGGAAAAGCACCTTCCAACAGCCAAAATAAAGCAATACCTCCAGCAAGCAGCAAACTTCTGTGAAGTGTAGGAATGGTTTCGAAATAATTAAATATAGTTTCCAAAATATTCAGTATTAATTAGGAAGCCTGTAAAAACAAGCTGGCTTTTTCCATGTCTGATTTAGTTAATTTATCTTGCCACAAACTGGCATTAGTATCATCGTTCAACAATTTATAAACTGTGTAATGCAAAAATCCATACATGTTTTGGTTCATGCTATCAAGTTCTTTGTCATTTATTTTTGCAAGCATTTTCAAGGCTTTTACAGGGTTTTCAAGTATTAACTGCTCCTGAATTTCATACAAACTTATTTTTTGCTCAAAAGCCTCTTTGCTTTTCAAGTCACTGGTCTTCAACATATCCAAAGCTTCATCAAAATATGTTTCAGAAACATGGGTAAAATCCCGTTTAAGATCTTTAGTTAAATATAAGCAATAGTCTTGATATTTAACAGCCAACCTAAAAGTAGTTGCAAAATTTTTATTCTTAAAATAGTTTATTAAATCCTGACTTAAAAACTTGGTATTAAGCGCATACTTGTGCAACAAGTCCATAACTTGATCCTTACGTTTATAACTCATTTGCTGATAAATTACCTTGCCATTGCCATCCATAATAAAAATATATGGAATACCTCTAACACCATATTTGTGTGCTAGAGATTTTTGACTGTCAATATCAATTTTTACAGGCACATAGTTTGCCATTAACAATTTTACGTCCTCTTTACTCCAAGACTCTCTATCCATACGTTTGCATGGACCACACCAAGAGGCCCAAAAATCTACCAACAAAAGCTTATTGGTGGCGACAGCCAGTTTTTTGGCTTCATCGAAAGATGTTAACCAATTTTCTGCTTTTACAAATTGAAAACCGGAAATAAAGACAATAAAAACAATTAAAAAATAGCGTTTCATTTAAAAAAAGATTTGGGTTATAACTTTCAAGATTTAAAGATACTAAAATCTGTCAGTTACCAAAAATCATAGTTTTATACGACGTTTCATTTCTTCCACAATATTAAAGGCAGCAGGACAAATGGCTACATTTTTTAAGGTTAGATTAGATATTTGGTGAAATTTTTTACGGTCTGTATGAGGAAACCCGCTACAAGCTTTAGGTCTTACATCATAAATTGAACAGTAATTATCAGCTCCCAGAAAAGGACAAGGTACAGATTGCAGCACATAATCGTTATCCTCGTCCACTCGCAAATACGTATCAATAAAATGCTGTTGCTTCATTTTAAAATGCTTCGCTATACGTACAATATCTTTATCTGTAAACAAAGGTCCAGTGGTTTTACAGCAATTGGCACAATCTAAACAGTCTGTTCGTTTAAATGCTTCGTCATGTAATTCCTGCATCAAGTAATCCAACTGTTTTGGTGGCTTCTTTTTAAGCTTGGTAAAGAAGGTTTTATTTTCCTTATGCTTATCTTTGGCGAGTTTTGGAAGACTTTCTAAGTTGGGTTCTAAGTTCAAAATTCAATGTTTGAGGTTCAAATCCTTACAAAACTATAAAAATCATCTTAACTTGAAACTTTAAATCTTAAACTTTGAATTTGAAAGACCTCTTCGGAAAAGCCTTAATAGATTACCAAAACGGTAATTACACAGAGGATTTAATAACATCCACCAACATTTCTGATGAGGATGAACTCCCTCTTCCCTATCTGTTTAGAAATTTTAAAGACATGCCCAAACTGGAACAAAAAGCGCTTCAGCTTTCCAAAGGAAACGTGTTGGATGTTGGTTGTGGTTCTGGAAGTCATAGCTTGTATTTACAGGAAAAAGGCTTGAGGGTAAAAGCTTTGGATATTTCAAAAGGTGCCATTGAAGTAGCCAAAAAACGTGGTGTTTTAAATGCCGAATTAAAAGATGTTTTAGATGAAACTGAAACTTTCGATACCATTTTATTATTAATGAATGGTACTGGTATTTTCCAAGAACTATCGCAAGTTACCAAGTACTTAAAACATTTAAAGTCTTTATTGAATCCGAAAGGTCAAATCCTGATAGATTCTTCAGACATCAAATACATGTACGAAGATGACGATGGAGGTTTGTGGATAGACACCAACGCCAATTATTATGGCGAATTGGATTACTATTTAAGCTATAAAAATGAAGACGAAGCACCTATGAAATGGTTGTATCTTGATTTTGAAAGCTTAAAGTTTGCTTGTGAAAGTGTAGGATTGTCTTGTGAAAAAGTGATGGATGGTAAACATTTTGATTATTTGGCTAGGCTTACCTAAACAAAAAAACTTACTAATTACTTACAAACAACAAACCTATTGCTTCACGCCACCAATATAAGTTTGCTCTACTTTTATGTTTGGGATATTCTTCACATCAGTTGTCATAATATCTTGATCCAAAATAATAAAATCGGCAAATTTCTCGACTTCTATACTTCCTTTTTCATCTTCTTCAAAATTGGCATACGCAGCCCAAATGGTCATCCCTTTTAAGGTTTCTTCCCTGCTTAAACCATCTTGCAAATTAAAACCACCTTCTGGATACCCTTTAACATCTTGTCTGGAAACAGCTGCATAAAAGGTTAAAAACGGACTTACCTGCTCCACAGGAAAATCGGTCCCCAATGCTACTTTTCCACTGGCATTTAATAAGGTTTTATAAGCATAAGCTCCTTTTATTCGCTCAGCTCCCAACCTATCTTCTGCCCAATACATATCGCTTGTAGCATGTGTTGGCTGTATGGAAGGGATGATATTTTCATTTTTAAACAACTCAAAATCGTTGTCTGTTATTATTTGGGCATGCTCTACACGCCAACGTCTATCGGTTTCCCCTTGCAAGGTTTTTTCATACGTCTTTAACACAAAACGGTTTGCCGAATCGCCAATGGCGTGGGTATTCATTTGATAGTTGGCAGCTTCAATCCTACTGGCCAGGGCTTTAAAATCTTCAAGACCTATAACCATGGCTCCAAAATGATGTTCCTTGTCGGAATAAGGAGCTTTTAAAGCAGCACCTCTAGAGCCCAAAGCACCATCCGCATAGACTTTTACGGATTGTACATTTAATTGATCCGTTTTAATTTTACCTTTAGTCAAGTAGTAATCCAAATTGTCTTTGGTATTGGACACCATCGCATACACACGCATATGCAAATCGCCTGTTTGCTGCAAACTATCCATTAACTCTATAACCTCTCTGTGTAATCCAGCATCTGAAACTGTTGTCAATCCAAGATTGGTACATATGTTTTGGGCATCCAATAAGGCATTTATCTGTAATTCCCTATTTGGTTTGGGAAAAATAGCTTCCACAAGCTCCATGGGATTATCTATTAAAACACCTGTTAATTCACCATCTTCAATTATTATTTCGCCACCATCCATTTTAGTTTCTTTTGTAATGTTAGCCAAATCCAAAGCGGCTTGATTACACAACATGGCATGACCATCAATTCTGGTTAAAGCCACTGGAGTATCAGGAAATAAGGCGTCCAATAATTTTTTATTCGGAAACTTTTTGTCTTCCCAATCGTTTTGATCCCAACCACGACCAATAATAAAATCCGTTTGCCTTTCATTTTGATAGTCCAACACACGTTTCATGACCTCATCGAAACTGGTTGTTCCTCTTAGATCCACTTTTTGCAAGTTCATCCCTAATCCATAAAAATGACAATGCGCATCAATAAATCCAGGGAATACAGCTCGTCCTTTGGCATCAATAATGGTATCTGCTTCAAACGTATTTTGTAGGTCTTTGGAAGTCCCTACTTGAAAAAACTTCCCGTCTTTAATGGCGAAAGCTTCCGCTTTATCAAAGTTTGAATTTACAGTATATACATTGGCATTGATAACAAGGGTGTCTACCTGTTGTTTTTCTTTTTGGCAAGAAAAAATGAGGATTAAAGCGAAAAGAGAAAGTAGTTTTTTCATGTTGTATATATTAATTCACTGTTCTTTTTTATAACGATGTGTAAAAATAACAAAAGCGTTCAAAATTGAACGCTTTTGTTAATGTTTTAGATTTCTTTGATGAGATTCCTCGATTTCTCTCGGAATGACAGATTTTATTCTTTTATGATTTTTGAGATTTGTATGCCAGTTTCGGTTTTAATAGAAACAAAATAAACACCTTTAGACAAATTGCTCAAATCTACTTTTGTTGTAATTAAATTTCCAGTTAAGGCCATTGTTTTAATTTGTCTGCCTTGAAGATCATAAATTGCAATTTGTTTTATAGGTTTTTTACTTTTTACGTTTAAATAATCGTTTACTGGGTTTGGGTAAATTTTAATTGAAGCCTCAGTTTTATTTTCTTCAACAGACAATTGAGTTACAATTTCAGTAGATACGGTATTGGTTATTATAGGCGCATTATAATCGAAGTATATATTCGCTTTCCCTAAAATAAAATCTCCCACAACAACATCTGCTTTCGGTTTAATTTTAAAAGCTACAAAACCATTACTTCCAGCGTCGTCATTTACTTGGGCTGGTAGATTAATATTCTCGAAAGTAAACTCTACAAAATCGCCATTTATTATTCTAGTTGTAAACTCATGACTTGAAGATATGGGTCTAATGCTAGTCCAATCTAACTTATTGCTTAAAACATCTGTAATAACTACGTTAATAGCACTTGCAGAACCTGTATTTTGAAAACGAATCATGTAATGTAAATATTCACTTGCTTGAGCTAAGGTAATTTCGGTTCCTTGTAAAACTTGTTTGTCGTTTGGATCGTAAGAATTAACAACTGTTTGTTCTAAAACAAAGGTATTATCATCTACATTGTTATCCCCAGAAATAGGATTGATAGTCGCTGTGAAATTTAAAAAATCTCCATCATTAACAGTTGTCGGTGGAAAGGTATTCATAACAATATCTATAGTACGAATCTCAAACGGCTGTAAATTAGTATAATTGAACGTTAGGCTGTTAGAAGTTGAAGTACTCTCCGTTGGACTTGAACTTACAAAAGTTTGCGACGCATCATCAAATTGAAGCGTGACATCGCCACTTAATAAAGTGGTTCCTGTGTTTTCAAAAACCAATTGATAACTAGAATCAAAACCTGGACGTGCTTGAGTTATCGGCAGTAAAACAACATTTACATCATTCATTGTTTGGGAAGATGTGATACAAAAATCTGCATTTTCTGAGTTCCCAAAACCAGTAAAGGTGGTGTTATAAGGATTTGGTGTCGCACTAAAATTAGATGGCAAGCCCAATACTTCAGCACTGTAAGTGTTCTCATTTAAATACAGCGTATAATCTCCTGTGCTATTGGTAAAGGTCGCCATATTATTAACGCCATCAGTGGCTTGAATTAATTGGTTGGCAACCACAAAATCGTAGGTGTCGCAACCATTGTTTTCATCATCGAAAGCCAAGGTTCCTTGTATGCTGTTGTAGTTAATGCTATTAATACTACAGTCATCTACAAAAACCGTATTTGGGTCTATATTGGTAAATTTGGTGGTGGCATACGCCACATCATCTACACAAATGGTTTGTAGGTTTGGGCTATTTGTTGTTCTAAAAATTGGATTAGAAAGATTAAACACTTGACCTGAATTTGTTGTATATGTAAGATTAGTATCAAAGATAGAATTATTCCCATTTTTGAAATTGACAGTTTCTAAAAAATTATTATTTTCAATATTTAACAAATATATAATGGCATTATTAGTTAAATCTAAAACTTGTAACAATGTATTTTCTACTTTTAATTCTATTAATTCTGTGTTTTGTGATAAGTCTAAAGTAGTAAATAAATTATTTGATGCCCATAGTCTATATAAGTATGGATTAGAAGTCAAGTCTAGACTTGTAATTTGGTTTGAATGACATATAAGATACTCAAGTTGTGAATTTTGTGACAGATCTAAACTATTCAAACTATTTTCACTAACCCATAGTTGTTCCAGGTTTATATTATTTGAAAGATCTAATGATGTGATTTGATTTCCTGATAAATATAACGTTTCTAAATTCAAATTTTGAGTAACATTTATTTGGCTAAAGTTATTACCAAAAGCAATAAATTCAATTAGGTTGCTATTTTGAGTTAAATCTATACTTGAAAAATCAGCATATTGAATTCTCAAACGCTCTAAATATGGAAATATGGAAATATCAATATTTGAATATTGAGTACCACTTAAATCTAAGCTTTTCAAATTTATATTTTGCGATAAATCAATATTGCTAATATTGTTATTTCTAATATTCAAACCCTCTAAATTGACATTTTGAGATAAATCTAAACCGTTTGTAAGGCCACAACTATCCAACCAGAGAGCTAATAAATTTATATTTTGAGAGAGGTCTATATTACCTAAGCTTTCATTATTACTAGCAATTAACCCTATCAAATTAGCGTTTTGAGTAACATTTAAACTTGTTAAATTATTATCATCACAATATAATTGTTCTAAATTCGTAAATGCTTCAACACCTGTTAAATCGGAAATATCCTGATAAGACACATAGATTTCATTTGCAAAAAAAGCTTCGCTTACCTGTATTTCGTTATCGCCATTGGTGTTTATAACCGGGTATGTTTGGTTTAATAAGGCATTTTTGAAATTAGGGTCGGGAATGTTTACAATATTTGTGTCATCTATTGATGATATTAATACATTTGTTTCATTATCTGGATTACTTATAACTATATAATAAGTTTGAACAGATTGAATACTGATGGTTAAATCTGAATTAAACTCACAGCTAGAAACTTGATATAATTGACTATCTGAAGTCACATTCGTATTAAAATTTGAATCATAAACCATTATTATAGAATTATTAGATTCTTCAGTTAATTTAACTCTAATCGTTTGATTAATTGGTGATTGATATTTATAATACACTCTAGAATATGTGGTACCAAGATTACATCCATTCATACCTCCACCAGAAGCAGTAGTAGCATTTTGTGTTTGAACATTATAATCTGTAAAAGGTAAACTGGTGATATTTACTGCATTTTGAATCTCGTCGTTTGATGGTACTTGCGCAAAAGAAATAAAGGTTGTGCATAAAAACGCACATACTAAGTAGATTTGTTTCATGAATTTGGGATTTAGTTTTCGCAATAATAATAATAATAATAGATGTAATAAAATTTGATGTTTTTGTTGAAAAAAAATAATTGACACCCCTAAAGTCCCCTCAAGGGGACAACATTCAGATTTTTTTAGTAGCTTTAAATAATGGCAAACAAAATAATTCCATATAGATCTGATCTAAAATTCCTAGCTAGAGAGCTTAGAAAAAACAGCACCCTCGCCGAAGTGATTCTTTGGCAAAGCATTAAAAAAAGAGCTTTAGGTGTTCAGTTTCATAGGCAAGTTCCTATGGTAAATTATATTGTTGATTTTTATTGCCATGAGCTTGGCTTGGCTATAGAAATTGATGGCTCCATACATGATCATTCTTTCTTGGAAGACGCTAAAAGACAAGGTGAGATTGAGGCTTATGGTGTTACTTTCATTAGATTTACCAATGAAGAAGTAAAGAAAGATTTATTGAATGTTTTACTTGCCATAGAAGATAAAATCAAGGAGTTAATGGATTAGTTGTTTCATAGAGTTATTCTATTTTAACTATCTAAAAACAATGGCAACCTCCTAGGTTGTCCCCTTGAGGGGACTTTAGGGGTGTTTTTAAGTGTTTTAATAGAACGCTTTTTTTGATAATTTAGGTTTAATTAATAAGGTTGTCACGTCGTTTCACTTCTCGCAATGACATTCCTTTTTAAAAATCAAACTTATAAGTAGCTCCAGCTAGAATCTGTATGCTTTGCACTGGATAATTCAACCAACGTTGGTAGTTTTGATTGGCTATGTTGTTCGCTTTGGCAAATACAGAAAGTTTGTCGTTAATATGATATCCTACATGCGCATTGGCATCAAAATAAGCATCCAAGGTCGTGGCGCCAAAGGAAACTACTGGAGTGGTTGTAACATACACCTGATCTTTGCGTTCTCCAACATAAAACAAACTAGCTCCAGCAAACCAATGTGTATCTATTTGGTAATCCATAAATAAGGAACCTGTGACACTAGGCAAGTTCCAAGCTTCACTTTCATTATCTGTACTGTATGCAAAAAAATCGGCTTTCACTCCCAATTTAAAATTTCTATTGACATCCACACTTAATTCCCCTCCAATATTAAAGGTAAACACATCGTCGTAAACCACAGAAAACGAATTCCCAAATTGATACGTCTCGTCTGGATTTACAAAATCTATCTCGTTATGTCTATATAAGGCTTTGTTGCTTTCAGCATAATAAGCTCCTTGAATATCATAGCTTACACTATTGGAAACTTTCCCTTTCAATCCCACATAACCATGGTATTGCTGATCTGTAGGCGCAATCAATAAGGTTGGGGACACAAATTTGTTTTCTTCGGCAAAATTCTCATAGGTATTCTGTATCAAACCTCCTTTAATCCCTCCATAAGCTATTAAAACCTCATCCACTATTCTGTAGGAAGCGGCAATATTTGGATAAATATAAAATTTGCTCTCACTGGCTTCGGTATCGTTTAAATAGTATAAAGAAACCCCTAAATCCAGCGTTAAATCGTCTTGTGTGTAGCGATAGCTTGGTGCCAAACCTATATTGAAGTTTCCGTATGTATTTTCAGCATCCACTTCATAATATCTATCGAAAGAGCCTCCAAGGAAATCAAACATCACTTTGGTAGAAATCGCTATATCTGCAATGGGAATATCTGCCGACATAGCTGCCGAAAACCTGTTTTCTGAAGAACCATACGAATCCCCAAAATGCCTAAACATCACTTGAGCTGTTTTAAAGTAAGTGTCCTCAAAAGAAATATCCCCTCCAAGATGTCCACCATAAAATGTATGACTCACACCTAATTGGGCTTCAGGGGACGACTCGTTATAATAAGGTTGTGGCAAACCGTACCAATTAAAAACCTGATGTTTAAAACCTCCTTCTACATTCCAACTTAAATCTCTTTCTTTTCTAGAAAAATCAATCTGTAAATGGCTAACGTAAAAGTAATCATCCAACAAAACATCATCGATACCTCCTTGTGTTGAATGATGCGTAAAATAACCTCCTATTTGGTCGGTTTTACTTAATTCATGGTTGAGATACACTTCCCCTAAAATGGACGAATAACTACCAAGTGCCAAGGAGGCATAATTATCATACAGTTTGGCTGGCTTTTCCTTATCCAAAACGGCTGCTTTACCTTTGGCAGGCGTAAAGGTTGAAGCTACAGGAAATGAAAAAATATGATATTGAATCTCTTTTTTTGTAGTGGTTTCATCATCATCCAATTGCGGCGTTTCTTTTACTTTAAACGCATCTGAAATTGTAGGTGTATATGGTTTTACAACTTGAATGACATCGGTTTTAATGGTATCGTTGCCTCTTTCCTGAGCCCAAGAAAGGGAAACACTCAAGGTGATTAAAATGATACTGATTTTATGAATGTGCTTTCGCATAGGTAATATTTTGATTAACGATTGATTATTAACGATCCGTCCAAACGTGCCTTTAAGGTTTGGGCAGGTTTTTTGATCTACTGAAAATTGAGACTGCCTGTCCTCCTAAAGCTTTAGCGAAGATGGGAAAACTGCAAACACAGTTAATCCTCATCTGGTACAATGGACGAGTTTGTTTTTGCTTGTTCGGTTTTTATGTTACTTAATGTGTCCTGGGCTTGGCTTACAACTTCTGGGAATTCCTTAAAGTTTTCCATCACACTCTCCAAGATATAGGTTGCTTGAAAGGCATCGTCCAGCTGATAAAAGTTCTTAGCCATAAGCACCAAACCTTTCGCACTAAAATATTTATAACTGGAATAGTCTTTTGCCAAACGTTGAACCGTTTCGTTGGAAGCTTCATACGCTCCTGCCTTATTTTTAAAATATGCCTGATAATACAAAGCTTCTGCAGCTGCTTCACCAGTAGCTGTTTTTTCCACTTCGGCATAAGCTGTCTTAGCTCGTTCTTCGTTATTGGTCTTCATGGCCGAACGTGCAATGATTACATGTGCATCACTTTTGATTTTTGAATCCACAACCCCTTGGCTCAACACCTTTTCGGCATAGGCAACAGCTTCAGAATATGCTTCCAACTGATAATTGGCTTTCATTAAATTGGATTGTGCAAAAACGACGTTTTGAGGAAAACTCGCTTCCTGCTCCAAACGTTTCAATACAGGAATGGCTTCCATCCATTGTTTGTTTTCCAAATAAATTTGAGAAACCTTAAACAGCGATTCTTGGGTAAACTCACTTGGCGAAGCATCTGCCACGTATTGATAATGTGGAATGGCGTTCTCCTTCAACCCTTTTTTATCGTACAGTTTGGCTAGGTAAAAATGTGCCTGTAAGGCATGTAAGCCTTTGGGAAACTGACTTAAATAACTATTGAATTGCTTAATGGCATCATCTGTTTTATTGTCTATATATTTTTTCTCGGCAGATTCATAAGTCGTATGATCCAAATCGGCATCTGTTACTTCCACATAATCCAAGGTTCTTACCCAAGTGGCATAGTCGTTAACACGACCCAAATCGATATAAATTAAACGCGCTGTGGATACAGCTTGATTGGCTTCTGCAGTTCCTGGATAATCCTTGGCAATGGCTTTAAAAGTGTTTAAAGCTTGTTCGTTATCACTGTTATTGTAATGTATCAAACCTTGTCGCAACATGGCTCTTGGCACAAAAGTGCTCATTTGATAATCTGTTTGAAGCCTGTTGTACATCTTTAAAGCTTTAACATCCTCATTGGCTTTCACGTAAGAATTCCCTAGTTCGAACATGGCATCATCACGTAAGGTTGATTTTGGATATTTTTGAAGGAAAGTTTCCAGTTCCAATATTTTTTTGGAGGCCTTTCCTTCGTAACCATAACTGATAGCTTGTTGAAAAAACGCATAATCTGCATCTAGTTTATTTATTTTTATGGCTTCATCATAAGCATCAATGGCTTGAGCATACTGACTTGATACAAAATAAGCATCTCCTAATCGTAAATAAGCATCGTTCAACCTAATGGCGTCGTCCTGCTTATTACCTATAAATTGCTTGAAATTTTGAATGGCTTGCGAGTAGTTTTTTTGCTTAAAATAGGTGTAGGCCAAATTATAATATATGTTTTTGTATTCTATGGTCTCTGCTGCATGGCTTTGCTGCAAAAATTGTTTAAAGCCTATTAAAGCTTCTTCGTAATTGGACACATTGTAATTGGTTTCAGCTTTCCAAAAAGTCGCTCTGGTTGTGAATTTTGAATCCCTTGGTTCTTTTAAGGAATTGGAAAACATGCTTAAAGCTTCTTGGTATTTACCTTCGTTATACAGTTCCATCCCTCTGTAAAAAGCCACTTTTTGATAAGCTACCTTGTTTTCGAAACTGTTTTTGCCTTTTAAGAGTTTTAAAGCTTCCTGATAATTTTTGGACGTAATATAGGAGTCTATTAAAAGGGTTTCTATGTCCTCTTTATAAGCTGAATTGGGATAGGTTTCCAGATAGCTGGTCAATACCTGTGGAACAGATTGATATGGGTTCCCAATTTCATAGCTTATTTTTGCATAGTTTAACCAGGCATCTTCTTGGATTTTTAAATCGAAATCCATTTGAGACGCATTTCGAAAGGCATTTAATGCCTCTTGTTTTTTGTTAACATGCACATAGCTTTCACCCAAATGGTAATAAGCATTTTGTGCTACGGCATTTTTACCATCCACTATTTTGTTGAATTCTGAAATGGCCTTATCGTAATTGCCTTGCTTGTAATATGCATAGCCCAATTGATAGTAATCTATGTTGCTCCATTTTCCTTGTTTGCCTTTATATTCTGATAAATATGGAATGGCTTCGGCATATTTTTCAAGATTGAAATAGCTTTCTCCTATAATTTTATGAAGCTCGGATACTTCGTTTCTATCGCTATTGGGTAACTGTTCTTTGGCCAATGCAATGGCTTCTTCAAATTTTCCCAGTTTAAAATTCAAATCGGCTTGATAATACGATAGTTTTTCCTTGTATTTTTCGTTGTCGCTAACTTGATCGAAATATTGATTGGCTTGGTTGTAATCATCACTTTCATAAGCCATAAACCCTATATAATACTTAGCTTGGGAGCCATACTTTTGGGAATCTTCCACTCGCGAAAGATATTTTTTGGCATCCTTGAAATTTTTAGTTGTAAAAGCCACATAACCATTGTTGAAATTGAATTTTTCACGCTCGTTTCTAGCCAAGGAAGTTTCATCTACTTTGTCATACCACTTTTTGGCATAAGCAAATTTACCATTGTTAAAATAATAGTCTGCCACATCTACATAGGCCGTATTCCGTTTGGTACTTGTTGGATAATCGTTTACAAAACCCTCCATTAATTGGTCGGCATTTTGCTGATTTAAACGTACGGCACAATTGGCTATGTAAAAAGCACAATCGGATTCCAACAGGTCCGTTTCTGCTGTTTTTTTAATTTCGGAAAATAATGTTTGAGCAGCTGCATACTGTTGGTTTTCATACAAGGCCAAAGCTTTTTGATAGGTTGCCAGATGATTGGTGTAAATGGCAGATTGCTGACTAAATACATGAAGGCTAAAGCTAAAAGCAATAAAAAAAATAACTATTTTTTGGGTACTCATAAAAGCGTTTTTTCAATTAAAATCAAAGATAATTCAATCTGCATGTTATAACGTTAGAATTATGTTATAATTATAAACAGTCTTGTAAATATTGTATTTTAGACTACTTTTACACTTTAAACCAAGCAAAAAAAACCTATGGATTTAACCGAATTGTCTGAACATTCCAAACACCAACACCAAACCAGACATCCATGGGAACAAGCACGATTGGAATTTGTGTATAAACTTATAAACAAACATGCTTCCAAAAAATCACATCCCGTGTTTTTGGACATTGGTTCCGGCGATACTTTTGTGTCCGAAAACCTGTTGTTAAAAATACCTCATGGTAGGTTTTATTGTGTGGATACAGCCTTTACCAAGGAACATTTGGAGTTTTACACAAAAAAATACAGCCATAAAAACATTCAGGTTTTTAATTCGGCAATTGCAGCGTTGAGGGCAATTAATTGTGAAATAGATTATGTACTGGCTCTAGATGTCATGGAACATGTTGCAAACGATTTGGATTTTTTAAAGGACATTTCCAATATGGAAAAAGTAACAGAAAACACTAAAATTGTCTTAACGGTTCCAGCGTTTCAATCTCTATTTAGTCATCATGATGTGCTATTGGGCCATTACAGACGTTATAACAACAACACCTTAAAGCAAGTAACTAAAAAGGCAGGCTTGGAAATCATATCCATAGGTTATTTTTTTATGTCTTTATTGATTGCCAGAATGTTAATAAAGTTTAAAGAAAAAATTATAAAACCCAAAAGCAAAAAAACCCATGTTGCACAATGGCAACAAGGTAAATTAGTTACCAATTTGTATAAAAACATACTTATATTTGATTTTAAAACAAGTAGCTTGTTAGAAAAAATACATTTAAAGCCCAAAGGCTTATCCAACTATATGGTATGCAAAAAACCTGTATAATCATTCCTTGTTATAACGAGTCGTCCAGATTGGATTTGGATGCTTATAATGGGTTTTTGAATTCCCATCAAGAACTGGATGTGTGTTTTGTAAATGATGGAAGTACCGATAATAGCCTTTTTATATTGGAGCAATTGGCAACCAACTTTGATACGGTTTCTGTGATCCACCTTGAAAAAAACCTTGGCAAGGCAGAAGCCATTAGGCATGCTGTGCTACATTTAAGCGAGAAAAATTATGCCTATTTGGGTTATTTAGATGCAGATTTATCAACTTCCCTGGATGAAATGTTGCGTATCACCCGGTTTAGCTCCAGTACCTCAAAATTCATTCTTGGTTCCAGAATAAAAACGCTAAATACCACGATAGAAAGAAGTGCGATTCGTCATATATTAGGTCGCTCACTGGCAACCATAGTCAATACATTTATATTGAAACTTCCTATTTACGACACGCAATGTGGTGCCAAACTTATTGAAAATTCTTTAGCCAAAGATATTTTTAAACAGCCTTTTGTTAGCAAATGGCTATTTGATATAGAACTTCTTTTAAGGACCAACAAACTAAAAGGCGCCACTTTTTGCAAACAGCACATACTTGAAGTTCCATTGAACAAATGGCAAGACAATGGAAACACCAGAATTACGTTTATGGATTTTATTAATATTCCTATAGATTTACTGAGAATATATTTCCAGTACCAAAAATAAGATGCTTAAAAAAGGAAGCCAATATATCAACAAATATCCCATAGCCATTTTATTGGTTTATGGCATCCTCTTAAGACTTTTGGTGTTTGTTTGCTATCATGATGTGACCCTTTATCCAGACTCTGAAGATTACACAAATTTAGCCCAATACCTCTTACATTTCAGCTTGGAAAACTACACAGGGGAACGCACACCAGGACTCCCTCTTTTAATTGCATTAACTGGTGGAAACCTCTATGCAACAGTAGCTATCCAAACAGGTATTGGACTGCTTGGTATGTATTTAATTTTCGATTTTAGCAAAAACAAAACCAGAGAAAAACAAATGGCTTTTTGGATTGCCGTAATATCCACATCTTTTTTACACCTTGTGTTTTATGAATTTGCCATTCTAACCGAAACCCTTACCTTATTTTTCTTATTGTTATCGTTCTGGTATATCCAAAAATTTAAGCTCCTGGAACCTAAAACAGCCTTGAAACACTATGTAGTTCTATCCATTATATTAAGTTACTTGTATTTGGTAAGACCTATGTTTATTTATGTTCCCATAGGCTTTTCATTATTTTATTTAGTTAAAAATTTCAATTTTGATATAAGAAAAACATTTATAAAATCCCTATGTATGTCCTTGCTTCCCTTAGTGACTTTTTATGCTTGGTGTTCGGTAAATGAAAAAAACATCAATCAATTTACAAGCTCTTACTACTTGGGAATAAATTTGGCTCAAGTTGCAACCCCTTTCTTTGATAAAGCGCCAGAAGAACATCGGTTAATTAGGGATATTTTTGTAAAACACAGGGATTACGTAGAGCAAAACCTGCCAAAGAAAGAGTATGCCATGACAGCTTGGTATGCTCACGATGAACTGATAGAGAAAACAGGTTTGTCCAGGCAGGAACTTATTTACAAGCTAGGAGAGATCTCTAAGGGTTTGATAGCATCGCATCCAGATCTGTATGCAAAGCAAGTATTGATTTCCTTTAAGGATTTTTGGTTTACCACATCTATTTTATGGAATGCCAACAAGTTTCAAAACATATATGTTAGAAAAGCCTTCATCGGTTTGTGGAACTATGTACAAAGGTTTTTACTTATTTTAATCCATACGCTTTTTCTGGTATTTGCCATTAAAAAACTGTTTCTGTTTTTAAAATCCAAAGGTAAACCCTTTGACCTGGACATCTTGCTGATAGCCATTGTTCTTTCTGGTGCCTTGGCACAGGCTTTGGTAGTTTATGGTTCAAATTCCAGATTTTCCTTTCCCTATTTCCCTTTAATTGTTTACTTTGTGGTTGTAAATGTAACGACCCTAAAAAATAACTATGCAAAACGTACTTTATCTTAAAGATGCTTCCATATTTCAAGGTGAAAACCTCGTGCTTTCAGACATTAACATTGAAATAAACAAAGGCGAATTTGTTTACTTAATAGGTAAAACAGGAACTGGAAAAAGCAGTTTCATGAAAACACTTTACGCCGATTTGCCTTTAACCAAAGGCGAAGGCAGCATTGTGGATTTCAATTTACGAACGCTTAAAGAGAAAGATATTCCGTTTTTAAGACGCAAGCTAGGTGTCGTGTTCCAGGATTTTAAATTACTGACCGATAGAACCATTAACGAGAATTTACTGTTTGTGTTAAAAGCTACAGGCTGGAAAAACAAAAATGACATGAACACTCGTGTGGAAGAGGTTTTAAACAAGGTTGGCATGAAAACCAAAGGCTTTAAATTTCCTCATGAACTTTCTGGTGGCGAACAACAACGTGTAGCCATTGCAAGGGCTTTGCTGAACAATCCCGAGTTAATACTTGCCGATGAACCTACTGGAAACCTGGATCCACAAACCAGTATTGAAGTGATGGAAGTGCTACAAGACATCAATAAAAACGGAAACACCATTTTAATGGCAACCCACGACTATGCCTTGTTGTTAAAATACCCAAGCAAAACCCTTAAATGTGACGAAAATCAGGTATTTGAAGTGGTACAAAGAAACAAATCAACCACTTAATAAGCGTGTAAATAAGCATCAATAAGTAAGGAGCATGTTTTGGCTCCTTGTGCATTTAAATGATCTGCGTCGTGAAAATCCTGCAACTGGAATCTAGAGTCCCTGGATAAATCCACTCGAGTAACGTTTGGGTTGGTTTTTGCCAAATCATCACAAGTATTATCAATTTTCAGAAGTTTTTCGGGATTTAAATGATCCAGATAGTCTGGATAAACTGGCATATTGACCAACAGCACTTGTATATTTTTTTGTTCACAAAAAGTTATCATATTTTGAATCCTTTCTGTATTCTGTTTAAAATCCATAGAACCATCTTCATGTTTTCTGGCAACAACTTTTGACAGATAGGCCATTTCCAATGAATCCACAGTTGATAGGTATGTATTTCCCCAACCCTTCTCATCGCAACCAATCAAGCTGCCTTCCCTTTGGTAATCTAGAAAGGTTTTAAAAGTTTTATCAAATTTCCTGGTTAATGCCAAACTGTATTTTTTTGGATCGTACCAGGCTATCAATGGGACTTTCAAATCCATTTGAGCCTCATAAAAGTATTTTCGCCAGATATCTTCTTGGGTATTATCTGCTTGACTCAAGGTGGTATATTCCACAGATATGATAAGGTATTTTAAATGTGGTAAATGGTCAATGTGTTTTTCAAACAACAATTTATCAAAATAAATGGTCTGACTTACATTTGATAGGTTGTAGGTTTTTAAAGAAAGCCATTCTGGATTTATTCCAAAAAAAGTATGCGAATCGCCCAACACAAGCACTTCAATATCATCCATGTTATTGGAAATCTGCTCATGTTTATAGGTGTAATTATTTGGAACCGAACGGTAAAACACCTCAGCAAGCATCCATACAACTACTATTGGAATTAAAAACAGACTGATATGAGTGAGTAGTTTCTTCATTAAAACTGAAAATATATAAACGGTTGTGTGTCTCCTGCAAAATAAAAAATAGCAAAGGCCAATCCATAATAAATAGCTATTCGGATGGGTTTGGATGCTATAAAATCTATTTCCAATACATGTTTTTTATCTCTTTGAAGCCATTCAAAAACCATATAAACCATTAAAAACAACACCAAACCTCTTGACACTGTTGGAAATGAAAACAAAGAAAAATTAAACATCCCTTGTAAATACAAAAACGCATGAGTTATATTTTCTGCCCTAAAAAACACCCAAGCCAAAAGCACAATAAAGAACGTAAAGCCTATTTGTAAAGTGGTTTTGAAACTAGGGAACCATTTCCCTTTATCTGCCACGTCCTTAAAACTGGCATGTGTTTTCTGAAACATAAGAGGCAGAAAAAAAAGGGCATGTATCAAGCCCCAAATTATAAAGGTCCAATTGGCGCCATGCCAAAAACCACTTAAAAGAAAAACAACAAAAATATTGCGTATCCACTTAGGTCTGGACACTTGATTGCCTCCTAGGGGAATATACACATAATCGCGAAACCACGTGCTCAAGGAAATATGCCAACGTCTCCAAAATTCCCCAAGGTTTCTGGACAAATAAGGTGCATTGAAATTCTGCATCAAATCAAACCCCAGTAATCTGGCTGAACCTATGGCAATATCAGAATAGCCTGAAAAGTCGCCATAAATTTGGAACGCAAAAAAGAAAGCCCCAAAAAACAAAGTGCTTCCACTATACTCTGTGTAATGGGTGAAAATGTCGTTTACGGCCAAAGCACAATTATCTGCTATCACCATTTTTTTGAAAAGTCCAAGCAGGATCAACCTTAAACCATCAACACTTTTTGTATAATCAAAGGTTCTTTTTCTTTCAAATTGTGGCAATAAATTAGAAGCCCTTTCTATAGGTCCAGCAACCAATTGAGGAAAAAAGCTCACAAATGCAAAGAACGATAACATATTGTTAGTAGGTTCTATGCGCTCTCTATATACATCAATAGTGTAACTTAAGGTTTGAAACGTATAAAAACTAATTCCAACAGGCAGTAGGATATCTAAAGTACTGGATTCTAAAGACCTTCCAAAAAGCAAGAAAACCTCTTGAAAAGATTCCAAAAAGAAGTTGTAATACTTAAAAAAACCAAGGATGCCCAAATTCACCATGAGACTTGTGATTAAAAGCAGGTTTCTTTTGGACTTAGCCTTGGTTTTCGCCAAAAGACGTCCTACGGAATAGTCTACCAAAGAGCTTAAAAAAATAAGCCCTAAAAATCGCCAATCCCAACATGCATAAAAGAAATAACTTGCTACAAGAAGGAATAAGTTTTGGATTTTAATGTTTTTGTTGAAAACAAACCAATACAACAAAAAGATTATTGGCATAAAAATGGCAAAATCTATGGTATTGAATAGCATGGGTTTTGGTTAGAAGTTAGTTGTAAATGTAACAATCTATTTTTACTATTGAAACTAAAAAAAGACTGGTGGTAAATATATACTTTTTTAAATCATTCTAAATGGCTTAAAAAGCGTGTTCTTACCAATAATTTTTGTTTTGTCATTCTGAACAAAGTGAAGAATCCATTAAAAATCAATGAGCTTCCTCCTTCAACGGAATAACAAAATATCAAACATTCCATATAATGAGATAGTACGCAATATTCATTAAATAATTTCATGTTACAAACAAATAGCGTCCAAAACGATTTAATAAAACAGCTGAAGTGATAGCATTACTTTGGCTAAATGGCTTTTTAAAAAATAAGAAGTTAAAATGTCAGGGTATGTTATAAAACGGCCTATCGAAAATTTATCGTAAAATTTGAAGTGAAGCTACCGTAAAAATTTTAGGCTGTTTGAGCTAGCTAAAACTTTTGAAATAGCAATGAACATAACAGCGAGTTCCTAAAATTTAGGTGGCAAACGATAAATTTAGATAAAGGTTCGTAAGCCTAGACTTTTTTGTTTCTTTTTTGGTCAATGCAAATCGACGTAGGAGATTCATGAATACAATAATTTAAAAATAATAAATCATGAACTAAAAAAGAAAATTATTTAGGACAATATTGGTTACAAACATTTTTTTAATGGTTGTCTAAAGAATGAATTTCATGCAATTAGTGAAAATTGCTTCAATAATCATTAGATTTGAACCACAGAACCAACAGGCATGCTATCCATTTTAATACCTACATATCATTACAACGCGTATCCTTTAGCCCAGGAACTTGAAAGACAAGCTTTGGATGCTAATGTTGTGTTTGAGCTAATTTGTGTGGATGATGGCTCTTTTTCTGATGCAAACATTGAAAACCAAAAAATAAACAGTTTAACCAACTGTAAATTTATAGAAGCCAAAAAAAATGTTGGTAGAACAGCCAGTAGGTTGTTTTTGGCAGAACAAGCGCAATATCAATGGCTGTTATTTATTGATGCAGATGTCCTGCCCAAAAACCAGGATTTTCTGGTTAAATACCTTAACGAGATGAAAAAAAACCATGAAGCAGTTTTTGGTGGTTTTGCGTATAAGGACACCTCGTATTCCAAAAACAACTCGTTACGTTATACTTTTGGAAAAAAACGTGAAGAGGTAGATGCTTCCAAAAGAAACAAAACCCCTTATAAGGTGATAATTTCTGCCAATTTTTTGATAAAAAAAACGCTGTACTTAGAACTGATAAAGAACCATACAGACAACAGTTACGGGATGGATTATTTAATAGGCTCCTTATTAAAAACCAACCAAAGCAATGTTTGGCACATTAACAATGAAGTGTATCATTTTGGACTGGATGATAACACAACCTTTCTTAAAAAAACAGAACATGCCATGCAAACCCTTTACCATTTGTATGCCTCCAATAAGGTAAACAAAAACAACATTAGCCTTTTAAAAGCATATGGTTTTCTTAAGTTTTTATACTTACATAGGCTTTTTGGAACATGTCTGTCTTATTTCGACTCTAAAATAAAATTGAACTTAACCCAAGAAAACCCAAATATGTTTTTATTTGATCTGTATAGATTGGGTTATTTTTGTAGATTACACCATTAGAATGAAACCATTTTTTTCCATAATCATCCCTTTATACAATAAAGAAAAGCACATTAAAAACACCTTACAGAGTGTACTTGACCAAAGCTTTTCAAATTTTGAGGTTATTATTGTTAATGATGGCTCTACCGACAATAGTTTAAATCAAGTAAACGCTGTAATCGATGAAAGAATAAAGGTATATTCCATAGAAAACTCTGGCGTTTCTGCAGCCAGGAATTATGGGATAAAAAAAGCCCAAGCAGAGTATATAGCTTTTTTGGATGCCGACGATTTGTGGGAAACTTCATTTTTAGAATATATAACCAAACTTATAGATTCTTATCCCAAGGAACATGTTTTTGCGACAGCCCTTAAAATTAAAAAAAATACTGATTATTATTTTGCCACATACAGAAACCTTACTTTAGATGATGGTGAATCAAAGGTTTTGAACTATTTTAAGTATAGTTTAGATCATTCTTTGTTACATTGTACTTGTACGGTTTTCAGTAAAGGGATAATTAAAAGTGTTGGAACTTTTGATGAGTCCCTTACAACTAGCGAAGATACCGACTATTGGATTAGAATAGGACTTAAACATTCCATTGTTTTTTTAAATAAGCCATTGGCAATTCATCAAGTAGTGAACAATGGCTTAACCAAATCCAATAGAAAAAAATTTAAATCGATTGATTTTTCAAAATATGAGGACCAAAAGAACCATTCATCCTATTTTAAAAAATTTATAAATAAAAATAAATTTTCATCTGCTATAAAATATAAGTTGGTAGGAGATAAAATCAATTTTCAAAAACTTAAAAATGAAATAGATTATAAAATGTTAAATTTTAAGCAAAAGTTACTACTCATGACTCCTTTATATGTTACAAAACATATTATTAACATCTATAATTCGCTAAGTAAAAAGAAGAACTATTTTTAGTTTTTATAGCTTAAAAACTTCTTGTAATTTCTAATATAATCAGATTCATCATATTCTTCAGAAGCTAAGACCAAGCATACAGAACCTGAAGAAAAGTTCTCCAGCTCACGCCAAATCCCATTGGGTATCAACAAGCCTTTATTGGGCTTGTTTAAGGTTATTTTGGTTTTTTGGTTTCCATCGTCCAAAACCACATCAAAACTACCGCTTAAAGCAATTAAAAACTGATATAGATTTTTATGCGCATGACCTCCTCTATAGGCATTACTGGGCACATCATATAAGTAATACACACGTTTCACAGAAAAAGGAATACAGTCTTTTTCAATAACAGACAGGTTCCCTCTACCTTTTTTATCTTCAATTTTCGGAATCTCTATTAGCTCTAAATTATCTATGGTTGTTTTTTTACTTTCCATGTATCATGTGTTTAAAAGTGTCTATACTTTTTTTTGCAACTTGTAATTTATGTGAAACTTCACCAAAACCTATATAATTATTTCTTACCAATGAAAAAAGAAGCTTGATAACATATAACCAACCAAAGACACCATGCTTTTTGTAAAACAAAGCACTCCTGGCAAACATGTATCTGTCTGAAGTTACCTCATCACTAGTACTAAATGGTTTGTGAACAACAATAAATTCTGGCGAAAAATACGCTTTTATCTGCTTGGTTGTAAACACATCTTCAAAAAACAATCTGTTTTCGCAATCTTGAAAAACACTTCCCAATCCAAAGTTCTCATTGAAAGATATATTGTTTTTCAATATCACATCACGTTTAAATGTAATTTCTATGGAAAGTACTTTTCGATAAAAATCTTCTAAACCTGTCACTTTTTTTGGATAATCACTATAGGGTTTGTTTTCTGTTGTAATTGTTTTAAAAGTTATCAAGTCGGCATCTTTCAACTGGTCATAACTTTCCATTATTTTGTTTTCAAAGCCTTCCAAGAAAACAACATCGTCATCTGCAAGCAAGCAAATATCTCCAATGGCATGTTGTATGGCTAGATTTCTACTTCGGCTTAAACCTGTTTCGAAGGCATTGATTACACGAATGTTGGGCTTGTGGGAAACCAATAACTTATGTTCACTGGTTTGATTGATTATCAAAAGATGATAGTGTTCCAGAACATTGTTTTTAAACATGTTATCAATAAAATCCAATGTGGTCCTGTTGGTTGTAGCCACCAAAATTTCAAAGGGAATATGAGTTTTTTCTGAAATGTTCATTGAAACGAGTATCTTTGAACAACAAAGGTATCAAAATAAGCATGCAAATACTTTTAATTGGAGAATTTAGTCGGTTGCATAATTCACTAAAAGAAGGCTTACAAAAATTAGGGCACGAAGTTGTTTTGGTAGGAAATGGCGACCTATTTAAAAACTTTCCTACCGATGTTGACCTATCTGTTAAAACCTGCAACAAGCCCGTTTTGCTCTTCTTTAGAAAAGCCATCCACAAACTTACCGGATTTGATATAGCCGACCTTGAAGTGGCTTATAAATTTAATAAAGCTTTAAAAAAGCTTCATGGATTTGATGTGGTACAACTTATAAATGAAGATGCACTTTATATACATCCCAAACTACAAATTCCCTTATTAAAAAAACTAATAAAACAAAACAAAAACTTGTTTTTACTGTCCTGTGGAGACGATTTTGTGAACATAAATTATTTCCTGAAAGAACAAGAACCTTATTCCATTTTAACACCCTATTTAAATAACATAAAACTAAAAAAGCAATTTCGGTATTGTTTAAAATATGTCACGCCTGCTTACAGAAAACTTCACGGGTTTATTTATAAAAACAGTTGTGGCACCATAGCATCAGATATGGATTACCATATTCCTTTAAAGGGCAACCCCAAATATTTAGGGCTGATACCCAATCCAATAAACACAGATATTATTGAATTTACCCCTTGCCAGATTACTGATAAAATCCGTATTTTTCATGGTGTAAACACCCTATCACAAATAAAAAAAGGATCCCATTTTTTTACGAAAGCCCTAGACATTATAAAAGAAACATATCCAGATAGAGTAGAGATTCAAACCACCTACAACCTGCCTTATAAAGAATATATAGAAGTTTACAATCAAGCGCATATCCTTTTAGATCAAGTGTACAGCTACGATCAAGGCTATAATGCACTAGAAGCCATGGCCAAAGGGAAGGTGGTGTTTACTGGAGCTGAACAGGCTTGGCTGGACCATTACAATCTAGAAAAAGACACAGTTGCCATAAATGCCTTACCTGAAGTATCAAAAATTGTTGAAAAACTGGAATGGCTGATAGAAAACCCTAAACGTATTGAAGACATCTCAAAAAACGCTAGAGCATTTATAGAAAAAGAACATCACTACCTAAAGATAGCAAACAGCTATTTAAAGATATGGGGAACGCATATTAAGAATTAGCGCTTAAATCGTTTTTATCTGGAATCACACCAAAAAGTGATGAGCTGAAAATGAGCAAAATCACACCATAATACATCACGTAGGTTACAAAATGTGCTATGGTTGCTCCTTTTACGCCATAGATGTCAATAAATAAAATACTGGAAACATAGAGAATGAGTACCGAAAATATTTCGGTTATAATATAATGCCAAAACATACGCTTTGCCAAAAACTGATAAGCAATAACTATGGACAATACTTTAACAAAATCTCCTAAAAGCTGCCATAAAAATAAGTCTTCCACTGGTTTAAATTCATTGGAAAAAACAATGGTAATAATATAATTTCTAAGGAAATAGATCACTAACAACCCTAAGGCAAATATGGGAATAATGGTTTTATAAAAGTTGAACACTTCACTTCTAAACTCTTTGGCATTGTCTATTTCCGAAAGCCTAGGCAAGATATAAAGCGTTAACAACGAACTAACAAACATGAGATAATATTTGGAAATCCGGTTCATGGCCTCCCAAAACCCAGCTTCCTTAAATCCTATATTATCAATGATGTAAGATCTAATGGCAATGGCCACCAAAGGCAAGACAATGGCAGAAAACAACGCCATTACAGAATATGAGCTCAGCTTTTTTATAATGCTAAACCTTACCTGACCTACTTTAATCAAAGACATTAAACTGCGTTGATTGACTATCCCTACCAAAGTAATCAAAAAGATTAGAGATTCTGAAATAACAACAGAAATCAAAGCGCCATCTATTCTATTTTTATATATTAAAATCAATGTAACGGCCACACCTAAAATCTGACCAATGATATTTATAATAATCAGGATTTTAAACTTTGAAAAGCCATTCATTATTGAAAATGTAAACATATTCAATGTGTAAAACGGCAAAGCAATGGCCAGGACTTCAATGACGTAAGCATAATCGTTGTACTTCGGAAAAATAATATCGTTAATGTAGTCTGCATTAAAATAACACAGAAAAGACACCACAACTGTAGAGATAAAACCAAGATAGAAAGTAGAGGACAAGGTTTTACTTAACTCTACCGTATTGTTTTTAAACTCTGCTATATATTTTACCACGCCATTGTACAAGCCCAAAGTTGCCACAGACTGAATGGAATACACAAAATTCCTTAAGTTCCCAATAAGAGCCATACCTTCTGCCCCTATAAAATGAGCTATGGCATTAGAGGTTAGCAAACCTCCAACAATCCTGGTAATTAACGACACAGAATTCAAGGAAGCTACTTTAATTAAAACATTATTGTTTATGTATTTAATAACTCTTTTCAATTAATAGGAATTTATTGCATTTATAACCTTGCTCACTTCTTGTTCTGTCATTACTGGACTCATTGGAAGACTTACAACGGTTTCGTGAATGTTTTCTGTAACAGGCAAACTTAAATGATTAAAAGACACTAAAGCTTTTTGTTTATAAGGTGGTAATGGATAATGGATTAAGGTTTCAATATCCTGTTTTTTTAAATAAGACACAAAATTTTCCCTATCTTTTACTGTAACCACAAATAGGTGAAAGACATGGTTTTTAGAACCATCGTAAAATGGAAGCTCTATTTTTTTAGATGAAATTTCGCTTAAATAACGTTTGGCAATAGTTTGTCTTTTTTCATTATCTGCATCTAAGTATTTTAACTTCACATTTAAAAACATGGCCTGAACTTCATCCAACCTATTGTTAAAACCCTTAAGTTGATATTCATATTTTTTATCTGAACCATAGTTACCTAATTTTTTAATGGTCTCGAACAAAACAATATCGTTGGTTGTTATGGCACCTCCATCTCCCAATGCGCCTAAATTCTTACTGGGATAAAAACTAAAAGCTGCTGCATGACCTAAATTTCCAGCTTTTTGATTTATTAATTCTGAATCTTGAATTTTAAATTCAGAATTAAAAACAGCTCCATGGGCTTGTGCTGCATCCTCTATTACCAACAGTTTATGTTTTTCTGCCAATTGGTTTATAACTTCCATATTTGCCAATTGTCCATACAAATGCACAACCATAATGGCTTTAACATGTGGTGTTAGCTGTTTTTCAATGTCTTTAACCGAAATATTGAATGTGTCTCTTTCTGGTTCAATAAATATTGGATGCAATCCAGAATGGATAACAGACAATACACTGGCAAAAAACGTATTAGCTGGAAGCATGACTTGATCTCCAGGTTTTAAAATGCCCAATTCCAAGTAAGCTTTAAAAATTAAAGTTAAAGCATCCAAGCCATTACTGGTTCCCACACAGAATTTGGTACCACAATAGTTAGCAAAATCTGTCTCAAAAGTTTCTACTTCAGCCCCTAAGATATAATGTCCGGAATTTAAAAACTGTTGAAATTTCTGTTGAAATTCAGTTTCAAACCTTTTGTTTATTTGCTGAAGATCCAGAAACTTTATCATATTAGCGTATTGTTTAGCAAATGATGGTTTTTTGGAAAGACACTGTAAAAGTCTTGCGAAACACTACTTGCTCCAAAAGACTCTTTCCAAGCTTGCAAACCCAAATTTACTTGTTTTCCTTGGTTTTCACTACACACACCAAAATCGAAATACGGTTTGCTTGCAAATACCTCATGAATTAAATGGTGAAATAACAGGTCCAAACTTCCCAATTTCTGCTTGGTATTGTTGGCCGAAATATATTGGGCATGAGCCACTTTATCTGTTTCAAAAATGGTTGTGCCAGCCACAATTTGCCTATCTTTATATACATTAAACTGCCTGATGTTTTTAGGGAACTTGGATTTTAAATACCTTATTTCATCTAAGCTATGCACTGGCTCAACACCATGCTTCTCGTCAAGGTTTGGTATGAGGATCTGCTTCCAGAACAACTCAAAATCTTGTTCCTCTTTAATTAGCAACTCATTTTTTTGAGCTTTTTTAAGCCCTCTTTTTCTATTGGATGAATGTATATCAATGGTTTGACCTGTATCGATGCTAAGTGTTAAATCCCTTCTTATAAGCTCTGCTTGAACCTTAAACAATAAATAATCCAGTTCATCACTTGGATGCAAATGGTAAATTTTTGGTGATGGCTTAATTATTATTTCTTCTATCCCAAGAGTGTCTATAGTTTCCAATAGCTTTTGGAATATTTGCAAAACCAGCTCAAGGCTTGCATGTTTGCCAATTATTAAACCTGCATAAGTCAATCCTTGATGCGAGTATAATATGTGATTTTTTATATTGGCAGGAAAGAGAGCCACGAGTTTTTTGTCATTAAAAATAAGAAACGAGTGGTCTTGAAAACGGTCCTGATGGTATTCCATAAAATCCCGATGACACAAAAACGTTCCATTTTTGGAAGCCATAATAAAACGGTTCCAATCGTTAGCGTATTTAGAAGTGTATGTTACAACTTGAAGGTTGTTCATGCCTGTATTTATGAAAATCTAAAATTAAAGTTCTTTTCTTTCAAAAAAAATTTAAGCATCATTATTTTTAAAAAGATTTAATCATCAAACAAATTAAAAATAGTATTAAAAAAATAACACCTTTGACCTTGATTATTTTTTAAGCTACCTAAATTTATCCCAAATCCCTCTTTCTTTCAAAAAAAATAAAATGGTAAAAATCATGATAAAATCAAAAGGATAGCTATACCTGCTATTGGTACCATAAACAACCATGGCTTGAAGAAAGGAAGGTGCAAAAACTAAGCAAACAAGCAATAAATCCACACCTACTTTTCTGTTGTAAATAGATTTTAATATTATAATTAGGCTTATTAAAAAGAAAAGCATGGTCAATAAAAAAAAGATTGTTTTTTGAACAGACCAAATATTTGCAACCATTTTATGAGCCCAAGGAAACCTAAAATTGCTGTCCACCCATAAAATACTGGGTTTCCAAAAATCTATCCAAGATCGTGTTAGCACTTGCTTGGCATAGGCTTTGGGATTAGCCTTAATGGTAGCTTTGGCAAACTCTCCTAGTTCATGGGATAAGTCTATAAAACTCAAACCGTAACTTTCAAAAGCCTGGCCTTCACCATAAGCAATCCAAATACTCATGGCAACATCCCTTTTTCCTTGAATGGTTTCTTCTCTATGTGTTACATAAGGCTTGGCAATCCATTGGTATGCTTCTGGAGCATCTTCAGCAAAATACACACAGTTTTGAGACAAATTCAACCCCAAAAAAGTAGTAGACACAAAATAACCTGTATTTAACTTGTTAACATAAGACCAACCAAAATATGCCAGTAATGGAAAAACAAAAAGAATTAATTTCCTGCTAAAATATGTTTTGAAAGAGGACCTTTTTAAAACAAACAAACCAAAAATCAAAAAAGGCAAATAGGCAAAAAAGGGTTTAATCAATACCAACATCCCTAAAATGGCACTAAGTAAAAATTCCTTTTTAATATTTTGATTGTATGCGTAAGCAGGTTTGGAGATAAAATAAACAAGGACCGAAACAAAAAACAAAGAAATACTTTCCACCAAGATGGCAGTATCATAAAAAAACACGTTTAAAAACGATTGTAAAAAAAGTACTACATAAAAGCTTTCTTTTTTTGTAAACTTAAAACCTATAAGGGTTTTGTACCAAAATAAAGACCCTAAAACACCCAATAAAAATTGGTACATTACAGCTATTCCTGCCTTTCCAAAAGCAAAGAGCAATAATAATGGATATCCAGGGCTTCTCTCTCCTGTATAACCCTCTAAGGAACCTGTGGCCATTTTCTTGGCTAGATTGTGATAACTTCCAGAATCTGGAAACCAACTGGCATGAGGATAAAATACAAGAAGCAAAACAAACCTAAAGGCAAGGCCAATAAGCAATAAATACAAAAGATTTTTATCTTTAACAAAAAGGCTTTTTATGTTCTTGATAAGGTTTATCACTTGGTATTAAAGATAATTGGAATATTTAAGCTGGTTTGTTGTTATTTAGTGTAAAAGTGAAAAAAACAAATGAATCACTTTTTGGTAAATATAACAAACTTAACTTTTCTTAATTACCAAATAATACAAGTTTATAAAAACTATGGCTCCATTGGAGATGATAATGGGCCAAGCCGTTTGCAACATAAACCCATAAGTAACAAAAAGAACACAACCAATGGTATTTACAATTCGAAGTTTATTGACATCTTTCATCATAAACGAAATCAATAAAGCTGCCATGGCAGCATAACCAACCCATTCGGTTAAAACAATTCCTAAAAATTCCATAATCTAAATGCTTTTTAAGTCGAAAAAAGAGGAATTCCATAGTGGAACCCCTCTTTTTATCTATTTAAATTTTATCAAAAACTTGTGGTTCAGTTATTTAATTATTTCGGCGCGAAATGACCATTATTTGTCAAATGTCCATTATGGGCTTTTAAATAATTATATAACTATTTAAATTAAATAGCTTTGTTTCTTTTACGTTCCACTTCAGTTAAGAAAATTTTACGGATACGCAAATGATTGGGTGTTACCTCAACATATTCATCTTTTTGAATATACTCTAAAGCCTCTTCTAACGAAAACTTAATGGCAGGAACAATTTTAGCTTTATCGTCTGCACCAGAACTACGTACGTTACTTAATTTTTTGGTTTTGGTAACATTTACGGCCATATCATCGCCACGGGAATTTTCTCCAATAACTTGACCTTCATAAATTTCTTCACCTGGATCTACAAAAAACTTACCTCTATCTTGCAATTTATCTATAGAGTAAGGGATGGCCTGACCTTTTTCCATGGATACCAAAGAGCCATTTTGACGTTCTGGGATACCTCCTTTCAAAGGCTGGTATTCTTTAAACCTATGAGCCATGATCGCTTCTCCAGCAGTAGCCGTTAACAACTGATTTCTTAAACCAATAATCCCTCTTGATGGCACCATGAATTTACACACCATTCTATCTCCCTTAGCTTCCATGCTTAGCATCTCTCCTTTTCTGGTAGAAACCATTTCAATGGCTTTTCCAGAAACTTCTTCTGGTAAATCGATGGTCATTTCTTCTATAGGTTCACATTTTACACCATCAATTTCTTTTATGATTACTTGTGGTTGACCAATTTGTAATTCGTATCCTTCCCGACGCATGGTTTCAATTAAAACCGATAAGTGTAAAACACCACGTCCAAAAACCATAAACTTGTCTGCACTATCTGTTTCTTGAACACGTAAAGCTAAATTTTTCTCTAGCTCTTTGGTCAATCTATCTTTTATATGTCTTGAAGTTACAAACTTGCCATCTTTCCCAAAGAAAGGCGAATCGTTAATGGTAAACAACATGCTCATGGTAGGCTCATCAATGGCTATGGTTTGCAGTCCTTCAGGATGTTCCCAATCTGCCACTGTATCTCCAATTTCAAAACCTTCCAGTCCAACAATGGCACAGATGTCTCCTGTTTGAACCTGCTCTACTTTTTTACGGCCCAAACCTTCAAAAACATGTAGTTCTTTGATTTTGGATTTTACTATGGAACCATTTCTTTTTACCAAGGAAATATTTTGTCCTGCTTTAAGGGCTCCACGGGTTAAACGTCCAATGGCAATACGTCCTGTAAAAGATGAAAAGTCCAAAGAAGTAATTAACATTTGTGTGTTCCCTTCAGGAATTTTTGGAGCTGGTATATGATCAATAACCATATCCAATAAAGGTTCAATGTTTTCTGTTTTTTGTTTCCAATCGGTACTCATCCAGTTTTGTTTAGCTGAACCATAAACCGTTGGGAAATCCAACTGCCACTCTTCTGCTCCAAGTTCGAACATTAAATCAAAAACAGATTCATGAACTTCGTCTGGTGTGCAGTTTTCCTTATCCACTTTATTGATAACCACACAAGGTTTTAAACCTAAATCGATGGCTTTTTGCAATACAAAACGGGTTTGTGGCATAGGACCTTCAAAAGCATCTACCAGCAACAACACACCATCTGCCATGTTTAGGACACGTTCTACTTCACCACCAAAATCGGCGTGACCAGGCGTATCTATTATATTGATTTTTGTGTCTTTGTAAATAACAGAAACGTTCTTGGAGGTAATGGTTATCCCTCTTTCACGTTCTAAATCGTTATTATCCAGAATCAAATCTCCAGTGTTTTCGTTTTCACGAAACAACTGGCAGTGGTACATAATTTTATCAACCAAAGTAGTTTTACCATGATCAACGTGGGCAATAATTGCAATGTTTTTAATATTAGCCATATAGGTGCTTTATTTTGAGCGTGCAAAGGTACACTATATTTTAGTAATTTTATCATTAAATTTTTGTTATTAGTTAATTAAATGTTATAGTTCTTAAAAATTATAGGATCTGTTTGTATCTTTCGTTTATAAAATTGATTAATAGTAAATAGCCATACTAACCAATCTGTTAACCACAACAGGCTTTTTTACATCTGTAATAACATTACGGATTAAAACCCTATTTTAATATGAAAAAGCAGATTAGTAAATACTCGAAATTTATTCCTTATTTATACTTTATAGCAGCTGTTGCCTACTGGTTTACAGACGTTAATAAAAATGAAGGCATTACGGCCTATCCCATTTTATTGATTGCCATCCCTTTTGTGTGGCAGCTAATTAGGCCTAGCAAGCAACTAAACTTCTCTTTAGGGATTATTTTTGTATGTGTATCATCGTACATGATTTTAGCTTATTTAATAGATTTTTTCAACATTATCAGTTTCCCTGAAACCCTTAGCAACTTTATTATTTTGGGAGGTATGTTTGTTTTCACAAACTTTTTGATGTCGCTTTGGATGATACGAAATAGTATGAAAAAAGCTTTTTAAAAATATGTATCTTTGTGGCCTAAATTTAAGTGATTATGACTCTAAATGATGTGCCTAAAATAAAATTTACCAATTCCGATAATTTTTTCCTGCTTGCTGGACCTTGTGCCATAGAAGGTGAAGATATGGCTTTACGCATTGCCGAAAAAATCATAGCCATAACCAACAAACTTCATATTCCTTATGTCTTTAAAGGTAGCTTTAAAAAAGCCAACAGAAGTAGAATTGATAGTTTTACAGGTATAGGTGACGAGAAAGCCCTTAAAATACTACAAAAGGTATCCAACACTTTTGATGTACCAACCGTAACAGACATCCATGAAGTCTCTGATGCTGCCATGGCTGCAGCATACGTAGACGTGTTGCAAATCCCAGCTTTTTTGGTTCGTCAAACAGATTTAGTGGTGGCTGCTGCTCAAACCGGTAAGGTAGTAAACCTAAAAAAAGGACAATTTATGAGTCCGGAATCCATGAAACACGCGGTTCAAAAAGTAAAGGATGCAGGAAACGAAAAAGTTTGGATTACAGACAGAGGTACCATGTTTGGATACCAAGACATGATTGTGGATTTTCGTGGCATTCCAACCATGAGACAATATGCTCCCACTGTTCTGGATGTGACCCATTCCCTACAACAACCAAACCAAAGTGCAGGTGTAACTGGAGGCAGACCGGATATGATAGAAACCATAGCTCGTGCTGGAGTTGTCAATAATGTTGATGGACTGTTTATAGAAACCCATTTTGATCCTGCCAATGCCAAAAGCGATGGTGCCAATATGTTGCATCTGGACAATTTGGAAAAACTATTAACCAACCTGGTTGCCATTAGAAAAACTGTAAACAGCTTGTAAACATTCTATTTCCAGAAAGATTTTTCTTTGTGCAATTCAACTTCTTTAAGAATTGCGATAAGGACATCATCAGCAACTTCCTCTAAGGTTCTATAGCGAAGCGATTTCACTATTTTCCGGTTTTCACTTACCAGATAGCTATCAAATTTTTTCGCAAAATGTGCCGAATGCCAAAAACCCACATCCACATAATCTTTACTTTGATTTATGTAACAAATGGGTTTTTTTCCTATATAAAAACAAGGCAATCGCCATTTATACTTCAATTCGGCATCAGATAAGCTATGTTCAATAACAGCCTGTAGATGCATCATGATAGACCGATATGGTTCTTTTTGCTTTAAAATATATGCTTCGGCTGGTTTCATTTTTTTAAGTGCTGTATTTCAAAAATAATAAAATTAAATAGTGTCAGATTCAAAAATATTTATTTACTTTGTTTTTCAAAGTACTTTAATATGGAGCCAAAAGATTATTTGAAAGATATCACTGAGATAAAACAACTCATGAACAAATCCTCCCGTTTTATTTCCTTGAGTGGACTATCTGGTGTTTTAGCAGGAATTTATGCCATAATTGGTGCAACTGTTGCTTATTGGTTGGTAGAAGGCTATAGTGATGGAACACTAATACTGGAAGGAAAAACCTATGGATTGGTGTTATTGGATTTGGCATTAATAGCTTTCTTAAGCATAGCAACTGCTGTGGTTTTAACTACTAAAAAAGCCAAAAAACAAGACGAAAAAGTTTGGGACAACACCTCCAAACGCTTGGTAGTTAATTTTCTTATTCCATTGCTAACAGGTGGCATTTATATTTTAATTGTTTTAAACCAACAAAAATATGGACTGACTGCAGCCTTAATGCTCATTTTTTATGGTCTTGCTTTAATAAATGCATCAAAATATAGCATTGGCAATATTAGATATTTAGGCTTTATTCAAACAATTTTAGGCTTGATCTGTGCCTTGTTTCCAGATTACGGATTTTGGATTTGGGTTCTAGGATTTGGAGTTATGCACATTATTTATGGTGTTTGGATGCACATTAAATTCGATACAAACTATTAATAATTTTTAAAAACATGATGATGACACAAAATAAAAGAGTCCCAATTATCTTAACTACTGCCACTATTTTACTATTGATCCCTTTTATTGCCATGCAATTTTCAACAGAAGTTAATTGGAGCGCATTCGATTTTTTAATCGCTGGAATTCTTTTATTTGGAACAGGGTTTCTCATAGAACTTGTTTTAAGAAAAGTAACCAAAAAACAAAATAGATGGATGCTACTTTTAATCATTATATCTTTGGTTCTTTTGACTTGGATAGAACTGGCTGTTGGTCTTTTTGGAACTCCCTTGGCTGGAAGTTAAAGAATAGTTTAAAATTTCCTCTTAAAAGGAACCATTATGAGCATCATTACAAACATAAACAAAGTATTCGATCATAGAATTAGGTTGGGCATCATGTCCATCCTTATGGTGAATGAGTATGCCGATTTTAATACTCTTAAAGAATTACTTGGTGCTACAGATGGTAATTTGGCAAGTCATGCCAAAGCGCTTGAAAAAGCAGAATACATTATGGTTGAAAAACAATTTATTGGCAGAAAACCCAACACACGATATGCAACAACAAAACTTGGCAGAGCTGCTTTTAAAAAACATATAGATGCACTTGAAAAGTTAATTAATACGCAATAACATTTTTATCAATTTCCTATCAAACAGAATAATGTTAAATGAAATTAAACTTTAACAAAACATACTTTGTACTTTTTTCCATACTGTTTATAGCTGAAATATTAATTGCAAAATATGTAGTTAGTGGTTTTATAAGACACACTTTTGGAGATTTCCTAGTGGTGATCCTTATATATGGCTTCTTAAAAAGCTTTCTCCCTATCAAACCTCTAAAAGCTTCAATCTTGGTTTTGATAATTGCTTTTTGCATAGAATTTTTACAGTTATGCAACCTGCTGGAATGGTTAAACCTGCAAAACAACACCTTAGCCAAGCTTGTTTTAGGAAGTACGTTTCAAGTAACAGATTTATTGGCATATACCTTAGGCATCCTTTTGGTTTTAATTGTTGAATACAAACAAAATAATTGGTAGAGTAAATAAATTTCAAGTACAAATTAGCACATTGCCTAGCTAAGAATTTACAGTATTAAAATCCTATGTAACCTTATAACTAACCAACCAGGAACAATACTGAAATTCTTCCGTCGCTTGCAGTAAAATCAGCTTTTACAGGAAACATCCAAACCTGTCTAGACAGCAGGTAAAATTATTAGCTTGAAGTATAAAACTTAAGCTTCCCTGTTTTTTTCTTGAATTCTCTTAACAATGGTTGCTGCTGTATTTCTTGGAATAAATCGTGGCAAGGTAGCCAATAATTTATTGAATTTCCCTGGAATGGCATAGACTTTCCCTTTGTTCATGGCTTTATAACCGTAAGCTGCCACTTCTTTGGCATTGGCCATATTAAAGGTTATTTTATTCTCCGATGAAGCATTGGATACCACCTTTTGAAACGATGTCTTGGTTGGTCCAGGGCACAGGGCTGTTACCGTAACTCCGGTACCTTTAAGTTCATTTGCAATAGCTTCAGAGAAAGATAAAATATAACCCTTGGTTGCATAATACAAGGACATAAGTGGTCCAGGCTGGAAAGCTGCAAGAGACGATAAATTAAGGATTTTTCCAGAACCTCTTTGAATCATGTCTTTTAAAACCAATTTGGTTAAATGGGTAGTGGTGATAACATGCAAATGCAGCATTTGTTTTTCGCGTTCCCAATCGGTTTCCCAAAAGGAACCAAACAAACCAAAACCAGCATTGTTCACCAAAACATCTATGGGTAACCCCTTAAGTTCTAACATGATTTCTTCGGAAATATTGACCACACTTAAATCCTTGGCATAGATCTGAACGTTCACAGCAAAATCAGTCTCTATACCTTGTTTGACTTCTTGTAGCTTTTCTGCATCAATATCTATTAATACCAAATTGTAATCATCTTTAGCCAACAAAAGTGCCAATTCATATCCCAAGCCTGAAGCTCCACCTGTTATTAAAGCTGTTTTACTCATTTTAATAAAAAGACATTATTTGCCATCCACATAATCCTGTAAATACGAAAACTTCTCAGTCAATTTCCCGTTTTCGGTTATTTTGGCACGTTTTAGAATGCCACGTTCATCTTTATTGAAAAATGCTGGGATAACGTGTTCCAAAAACATGTCTCCAAAGCCTTCACTGGCATCTTTGGGCAGTTCGCAAGGTAAATTGTCTACTGCCATAACGGTTATGGCGCCTTTGGCGTTGAATGCCACTTCGGTTTCAGTTTTGGGATCATACCCATAAAAAGGGTCTGCAATGGTTGAAGCCCTTAAAGTTGAAGCCACTGGCCCATCCACATCGCAAGATATATCTGCCACCAGGTTTATTCTAAAGTCTGGATGTTTGGCATCTTCCCTAGTAAACAAATAGGGTGCATTGTTGCCATAAAAATGACCTGCAATAAAGTAATCTGTTTGTTTTGCATAAGGCATAAAATTACTCTCATACCCACTTGGATCTTTATAAAACTCCTGTTTAAAACCTACTTTCCCATCTGTTCGTTTATTGTACTCCATAACATCTGCCATACAATAAACAGGCTCCGAAAAGTTGGTGGTTAGGTATAGGGCATCACTTACTTGTTTTATTTTTAAATGATCCAGAATTTCTTTGGCTCCTTGGGCCACTTTTCCTGTACCAGTTAATACAATTTTAATATTGGGAATACTAATTTTATCCAGTTCTGCTTTTACTTCATTTAAATCTGCCAAGGTTTCCACTTTTGGCAAATGGAACAAGCCATCCCTTAATCCCAAAGCCCTAAAACCATTATAAGCTCCTACCAAACCTGCATAGCGACCAAAACCTATTAATCTGGAACCACTTTTTTTCACAATGGTTTCATGATCGTACATATCAATGTTTTTTTCAAGCATGGCTTGAAGCAGTTTACGGTTATAAGGCTGTTTTTTTATGGTATGGGAAAAATAAAAGTACTTTTTATTTGGAATTAAAGCCTCAATGGGAACTTCCTTAACTCCCAACATAACATCACAGTCACTCACATTATTGCTTACCTCAAAACCCAAGGCTTTATATGCTTCATCTGGAAAGATCCTAATATCACTGGATTCCACTTTAAAAACTGCTTCAGGAAATTGCGCTCTGGCTTCTGCTAACTTTTCAGGTGAAAATACCACACGTCTATCTGGTGGATTTTTTCGTTCTTTGATGATGGCAAACTTCATACTCATGCAAACAAATTTTATTTTTTGATTCAACCACATGTAGTGAGTCTAAACTGACATATTTACATTTGGTATAGATTTTGCACGAAAATACATGGATTTATGAAGTTGCACAACTATTTTTTGTAACTTCGCTTCCCTTTTTAAAATGATACTTGGGGTCGACTGGTTTTGACAGCGAGATTAATGAAATGGTAAGCACGTCGTGTAATGACTTTGAAACACGTAAAAGGCTAGGTCAAACTTTTAAACGGCGAGAATAACTACGCTTTAGCTGCCTAATCTGAATTACAGTAGGATTGGCCTAGGTACACAAGGTGTACAAGCTAAATGTCTCCAGAAAGCCTTGGTTAGTGGCGTTCTATTTAGAGGCATCGTAAAAATTAACCAAGATAGTGCAGTGCTTTGATGCACTTTCGAGATTAAAAAGCTAAGTTGTAAGTAGGTTGTCTGTAACCAGCTTACAATCGAAAAAACAAGAACAGAATAAACGTGTAGAAAGCCCTTTGGTTACTTGTTTGGACGAGAGTTCGATTCTCTCCGACTCCACAAGCAAAGCAACTCTGTTGCGATTTTCAGCATAAAAGCTCAATAAGTTCTACTTGATTGAGCTTTGTTGTTTAAAAATGCTTGGACTGAAATATTGGAATTTTGTATAAAGGCTTTAAATGTAACTTTTAAAACCAAAAAAGCCGCTATAACAACATGCTATAGTGGCTTTTTTTATGTAAGCTAATGGCAAATTAATTAGGTTGGATCCTTTTAGAGTTCTGTAACCTCATGAGCTCTTGTTGGATCTCTCTACTTCTATTCATGAATTTTTCAAATTTTTGACGCCTCAATTCTGCGCGTTCCTTCATCCTTTTGTTAAAGGCTTCCTCTCTCTCATGTTTTCGCTTCCAGATGGCTTCTCGTTTTTTATCTTCCAATGCCACTGTTCTATAGGAATACCAATAAAAAAATAAAAACATTCCTGCAAGAATTAACAATATAACAAACCCATTCATCATAATAATATAATTTTAAGTTAATAAAAATTTGACGTTTATATGAATTAAGATTTGGGAAGACTATGCTATTCATACATGCTTACTTAAATCTATTAAAATAAATTAAAACACTACAAAAGAACAGATTAAGATCCAAAATTTTAGTTGAACGTCAGTTTTTTATAAATATTATTATAAAAAATAAAGAAAAAACCTTTTTTGAAAATTCAATATGGGAAATTGAAGTATGTAAAAAATCCTTGTTAAAAAATTAATTTGAAAGCTCTACACCATAACCTTGGTGTTTCCATTGAGTGATACCTCCTTCCAGATCGTAAACTTTTACAAATCCTGCTTCTATAAGTTTTTCTGAACAAGCTGCGCTTCTACGTCCAGATTTACAATATAAAATTACAGGTTTGGTTTTGTCCAGTTCTAAAATATCCTCTTCAAATGTATCTGAATAAAAGTTAATGTTTTGAGCATCTTTAATGAAGCCCTCTGAAAATTCTTCTGGTGTCCTAACATCTATCAATTGAACTTCTTCCAGTTCCAGTATGGATTGCATCTCTTCGGCTGTTACAATTTTCACATGGTCGTTTTTAGTCTCTTTGCAACCTAAAACCACAGCCACGAACAAAATACTAAATAACAGATGTTTCATTGTTGGTATATTTTATGTTAATTAATGGCAAACAAAATGTACTCTATAAGGTTTCAACCTCACCTTCCCATTCGCAAAACCCTCCCAACAGATTGTAGGTGTTTTCAAAACCTAACTGACTCATAATGGCACAGGCTTGAGCGCTTCTTCCTCCAGAACGGCAATATACATAATAGTTTTTGCTCTTATCCAAGGCCTCTAATTGCTCCATAAATTCTTGTGGAAGATAGATGTCTATATGCTTGGCATTTTTAATAAAGCCTTCCTCTACTTCCTCTAAAGTCCTTACATCTATAATTAAAGCATTGGTATCTTTAGATAATTGTTCTTGCCACTGTTCTTGGTTTAAATCTGCCATGAAATACTATTTTATATAAATTTCAACAAAAATACTATTTCTAAATAAAAAATGACTAAAAAAAGTTGAACAGATACCTTGAACTTTTAATGAACATTTAAACTTTTATGGTACAGCCAATGGCTCTGGTATGTGTTTCTGTAATTGGTTTTCCAGCCAATAAAGCATCTACGGCATTCTCAACATAAGCTTGATTTACAGATTCTGGGTTTTGATAATTATCGTCTATAGCACCAATATATTTTACCTGGTTTCCTTTTTTAGTCTTTTGCAAAACATATACATGTGGTGTTTTTACCGCGCCATATTTTGGATAAACTTCTTGGTTTGTATCCATTAAATATGGAAATGTAAAACCTTTTGCTTTGGCTCTGGCTTTCATGGCCTCCATACTGTCTCCAGGGCTGGCTGCTGGATTATTTGGCATAATGGCTATAACTGGATAACCTTGAGAAGCGTATTTTTTATCTAAAGCAATAATCCTATCTTCATAAGCCACTGAAAACGGACAGGTATTGCAGGTAAATATAACAATAAAGCCTTTTGCCTGACTGTAATCTGAAAGGGAAACCATGTTTCCATCTACATTCTCCAACTTAAAATCTGTGGCAATATCTCCTACTTTATAACCGTTTTCTAAAGATGTAAAAACTGAAATGAGCATCATTGCCATAACAGCAGTAAATGTTTTTAATGTATACATAATGTTTATTTTATAAATTGTTTTACTTCGTTTTCCAATTCTTTGTAAGTAAATGATTTTTCAAAAAATTTACGCTTTTCCCTGTTGTAAATAAGCGTTGCTGGAATCGCTCCAGACCAATCTGGATGAACCTGTGGTATCCAAGAGTTAAAATTGGCATCATCCAAAGCTACAACTTTAGTTTGTAATTTCTTCTCTTTTAAAAAGGGTTTTAAACTTGTTTCGTAAGTCTTTGGAAAATCCAGACTAACCAGAATAACTTCCACTTGCTCATTTTTATATTGTGTATTCAAATCTTCAAAATATGGCAGCTCCTTAACACATGGTGCACACCAAGTGGCCCAAAAATTCACCACATAGGTTTTGTTGGATGTTGTGTTTAAAAAATTTTTCAATCCATCAAAATCATAAATTTCCAAGTCCATTTGCTGGACTTCGGCCTGTAAATCTGCTTTGGCAACTGCCTTGGTGTCATTTTTACAGGCAAACAGCAATAGCATTAATAATGGAAGTATAAATCTCATGACCTAAAATTAATAATGGAACTTATTGTTTTTCAAACTTTAACAAAACATTATGCAGTTTGTTACTAAAATACAAAATACCAACAACTTGAAAACCCTTCAGAACATTTTATGCAAATTAATTTGAAAAAATCAATTACATGACTATATTTGACACACAATTAAACAAACATGAAAACAATTTTAAATCATACTTGGTGGTGGAACTTTCGAAACTCGAACTTCGTGAAGTAACCCTTTTGTATATTTAAACCATAATATTAAGGCTTGTCATTCACGACAAGCCTTTTTTTTGCAAATTAATTTAAGCCCTTCCCTCCTTAGCGAAAAAGGCACTAGCACATAGATATGAAAACATTCAGTCTTTACACACATTATAAAAAAATACTTGCAGACACCTTGACCCCTGTTAGTATTTACCTTAAAATACGTGATAAGTTCCCCAACAGCATTCTCTTGGAAAGTAGTGACTATCACGCTAACGACAACAGTTTTTCTTATATCTGTTGCAACCCCATTGCCACCATTAAGGTACTAGACAATAAAATCACACAAACGTTTCCAGATGGAACTGTTTTTAAAAACAATATCAACAAAAACACACAGGTTCCCGAGGTAATCCATAAATTTTCGAAGCGCTTTAAAGTACAATCTGAAGAAAATTTTAAATTTATCAACAACGGGATTTTTGGTTACATGGCCTATGATGCCGTTAGGTATTTTGAAGATGTTGATATTTCAAAAAAAGAGGGCCATTTAAGAATTCCTGACATGTATTATGCCGTGTACCAAAACATCATAGCCATCAATCACTTTAAAAATGAAGCTTATATTTTTGCACATTGTTTTAATGCTGAAAACAACATTGATGACATTTTACAACTTATAAAATCTAAAAACTTTGCTGCATTTGCTTTTGCCAAACAAGGGAAAACCACTTCCAATTTAACCGATGAAGAATATAAACAACAGGTAAATTTAGCCAAAAAGCATTGTGCTAGAGGTGATGTATTTCAATTGGTGCTTTCAAAAAAATTCTCTCAATCCTTTAAAGGGGACGAATTTAATGTATATCGTGCCTTAAGAAGCGTCAATCCATCGCCATACTTGTTTTATTTTGATTATGGCGATTTCAAAATTTTTGGAAGCTCTCCCGAAGCACAACTCAAAATCAATAAAGACAAAGCCGAAATCCATCCAATTGCGGGTACTTTTAAACGCACAGGACATGATGAAAAAGATGCTGAGCTGGCAAAAAAACTCGCTCTGGACGATAAAGAAAACTCTGAACATGTCATGCTGGTAGATTTGGCCAGAAATGATTTAAGCCGACATGGAAGCAACGTTAAGGTGGAAAAATATCGGGAAATACAATTCTTTTCACATGTCATCCATTTGGTAAGTAAGGTAACAGGAACAAAACATAAAAACACCACCACCATGCAAGTGGTAGCAGACACCTTTCCCGCTGGAACCTTAAGTGGTGCACCAAAACACAAAGCCATGCAACTAATAGAAAAATACGAAAAAACAAGTCGGGAATTCTATGGAGGAGCCATAGGGTTTATGGATTTTGAAGGCAATTTCAATCATGCCATTATGATCAGGACCTTTTTAAGTAAAAACCATCAATTGCATTGGCAAGCCGGAGCTGGTTTGGTATCAAAATCAGAACCTGAAAACGAATTACAGGAAGTATATAACAAATTGGGTGCCTTAACAAAAGCCATAGAATTAGCCGAAAACATATAACCATGAAATGTCTGTTAACACATTTACAAATCATGAAACCTGTTTCTTTAAACATACCATCAGACCATTAACATACAACAAACAGTTACAGATGAAAAACATATTAGTCATAGACAATTACGACAGTTTTACCTACAACCTAGTACATTATTTGGAAGAGTTAGGATGCCAGGTAACCGTAAAACGAAACGATCAATTACATTTGGATGAAGTTGAAGCTTTCAACAAAATTGTTTTATCTCCTGGACCTGGAATTCCTGATGAAGCAGGTTTGCTTAAACCCATAATTTCTAAATACGCGGCAACAAAAAGCATCTTGGGTGTTTGTTTGGGGCAACAGGCTATAGCCGAAGTCTTTGGTGGCAAACTCATTAACTTGGACACTGTTTTTCATGGTGTGGCAACCAAAGTAACAACCTGTGTCACCGATGAGATATTATTTAAAAATTTAGATCAAACTTTTGAAGTTGGAAGATATCATTCTTGGGTGGTCGATGTTCATTTACCTGAGGTCCTGGAAGCCACTTCTTTCGATGAACATGGTCAAATCATGTCTTTAAGACATAGGCTTTTTGATGTTAAAGGTGTGCAATACCATCCAGAATCCGTATTGACTCCCAATGGGAAAAGGATTTTGGAAAATTGGGTGAATCAATGAATAATGGCATGCTGAATTTACAGAAGCATCTTTTAACAAGTGCTTCTAGTTTTTCGATTTTTAAAAACAAAATTAAAAAATTCCCTCTGGAAGGAAATGAATATGAAACAAATACTAAACAGATTAATCAACCAGGAAAGCATCTCCAGTGAAGAAGCCAAACAAGTTTTGGTGAACATTTCCAAAGGCGATTACAACCAAAGCCAGATAGCTTCTTTTTTAACCGTCTTTATGATGCGCAGCATAACCATTGAAGAACTTTTTGGTTTTAGGGACGCCCTTTTGGAATTGTGTATTCCTGTAGATCTAGAAGCATATAATGCCATAGATTTATGTGGTACAGGTGGCGATGGAAAAGATACTTTTAATATTTCCACTTTGGCCTCCTTTGTTACAGCTGGAGCAGGTATTCCTGTTGCAAAACATGGAAATTATGGTGTTTCCTCTGCTTGTGGTTCTTCAAACGTAATGGAACATTTAGGTGTAAAATTCACTTCAGATAAAGATTTTTTAAAACGAAGTTTAGATGAAGCTGGGATTTGTGTGCTACACGCGCCTTTGTTTCATCCTGCCATGAAACATGTGGCTCCAATAAGAAGGGAACTTGGGATAAAAACCTTTTTTAACATGTTGGGGCCTATGGTCAACCCTTCCTTTCCCAAACATCAAATGGTTGGTGTTTTTAATTTGGAATTACTTCGCATGTATGGGTATCTTTATCAAAATACCAATAAAAATTATACCATCATTCATGCTTTGGATGGGTTTGACGAAATCTCACTAACAAGTCCTGCAAAAGTGGTACAAAAAAATTCAGAATATATTTTAACCCCAGAAGATTTTGGACTGGAAACTTTAAATCAAAACGAAATACATGGTGGGAATACTGTAGCAACTTCAGCTAAAATATTCACACATATATTAAAAGGTCAAGGTACAGACTCCCAAAATAATGTTGTTTGTGCCAATGCTGCCTTGGCCATCGCTACCGTTACAAATAAAACAGTAGCTGATGGTTTTGTAATGGCCAAAGAATCCTTAATGAGTGGTCGCGCTTTAAACAGCTTTAAAACATTGGTGAAACTAAGTAATAAAAAATGAATATTTTAGATAAAATAGTAGCAGACAAACGCATTGAAGTTTCTCTTAGAAAACAACTCATTCCTGTTTCACAATTGGAGCAATCTGTATTGTTTGAAAGACCTACAATTTCGCTTGCTTCAAAGCTTAAGAATAGTCCTACAGGTATTATTGCAGAACACAAACGTCGTTCTCCATCAAAATCTGTAATCAATCAAAACTTAAATGTTTTCGATGTTGCAAAAGGATATGAAAATGCAGGTGTTTGTGGTATGTCTGTACTTACAGATTCAAAATATTTTGGTGGCTCTTTAGACGATTTACTTATAGCCAGAGCAAGTTGCAATCTACCATTATTACGTAAAGAATTTATTATTGACGAATATCAGATATTGGAAGCTAAAGCTTATGGTGCAGATGTTATTTTACTAATTGCAGCAATATTAACCAAAGAAGAAATAAAGCAGTTTTCTGAATTCGCAAAAAGCCTGAATTTAGATGTGCTCCTAGAAGTTCATAACGAAGAAGAGTTGCATAAATCAATGATGCCAAGTTTAGATATGTTTGGTGTAAACAATAGAAACTTAAAAACATTCGATGTTAGTTTAGATACAAGTAAAACCTTAAGCCAAATAATGCCTAATGAATTTGTAAAAGTATCTGAAAGTGGCATTAGCAGTGTTGATGCTATTAAAGAATTACAACCATTTGGATATAAAGGGTTTTTAATTGGGGAGAATTTTATGAAAACAGATGACGCTGGGAAAAGTGCAGCAAAATTTATAAAAGATTTAAAATTATGAAACTAAAAATCTGTGGCATGAAATATCCGGATAACATCTCTCAAGTGGCGCAACTTCAACCAGATTATCTCGGGTTTATTTTTCATGAAAGATCGCCAAGACACTTTGAAGAAAAAATTCCAGCATTGTCTGATCAAATTCAAACAGTAGGTGTTTTTGTGGATGAAAAGGTAGAATTTATTTCTGGCCAAATTGATAAACACAAATTATCTGCTATCCAATTACATGGTCATGAATCCCCCGAAACTTGTCGTCTTTTAAAATCATCTGGTGTCAAAGTGCTTAAAGTCTTTTCCATAAAAAATGAATTTGATTTTTCGGTTTTAACACCTTATGAAGACGTTTGCGATTACTTTTTATTTGATACCAAAGGAAAATTACCAGGAGGAAATGGTTATAGGTTCGATTGGTCGGTTTTGGAACAGTATCCATCAACCAAACCTTATTTTTTAAGTGGTGGCATTGGATTGGATCAAGTAGATAATTTAAAGCATTTTCAAAATAGCAAAGCATCAAAATTCTGCCATGCCATTGATGTTAATAGTCAATTTGAAATTGAACCAGGATTTAAAGACATTCAATTATTACAAGAATTAAAATCTCAATTATGAGTTACAACATAAACAATAAAGGTTATTATGGAGAGTTTGGTGGTGCTTTCATTCCAGAAATGCTCTATCCAAATGTGGAAGAACTACGTCAAAATTATTTAAAAGTGATGGCTGAGCCAGAATTTCAAAAAGAGTTTGATAAGCTTTTAAAAGATTATGTGGGTCGTCCTTCACCTCTTTATTTTGCAAAGCGGCTTTCTGCAAAATACAATACCAAAATTTACTTAAAACGCGAAGACCTCAACCATACAGGAGCTCATAAAATAAATAACACCATAGGGCAAATTCTCATGGCAAAACGTTTGGGCAAACAGCGCATTATTGCCGAAACTGGAGCTGGACAACATGGTGTGGCAACAGCAACGGTTTGTGCTTTAATGGGTTTGGAATGTATAGTATATATGGGAGAAATTGATATTGCCAGACAAGCACCAAATGTGGCACGAATGAAAATGCTTGGCGCTACTGTTATTCCTGCAGTATCTGGAAGCAAAACCCTTAAAGACGCTACCAACGAAGCCATTAGGGATTGGATCAATAATCCTGTAGATACTCATTACATTATTGGTTCTGTGGTTGGACCTCATCCCTATCCAGATATGGTCGCGCGTTTTCAAGCTGTGGTTTCTAAAGAAATACAATGGCAATTAAAGGAGCAAGAAGGAAAAACAAAACCAGACTATGTCATTGCCTGTGTTGGTGGAGGCAGTAATGCTGCTGGAGCCTATTATCATTTTTTAGAAGACACAAATGTAATACTTATTGCTGCGGAAGCTGCTGGAAAAGGCATTCAATCTGGTGAAAGTGCAGCAACTTCTGCATTAGGAAAAGAAGGGATTATTCATGGCAGTAAAACTCTTTTAATGCAAACCAAAGATGGACAAATTACAGAACCCTATTCCATTTCTGCTGGATTAGATTATCCTGGTATTGGCCCCATGCATGCACATTTGTACAAAACTGGTCGCGCAGAATTTATCTCTATAACAGATGATGAAGCTATGAAAGCTGGATTGGAATTATGTAAACTAGAAGGCATTATTCCTGCTATTGAAAGTTCTCATGCCTTAGCAATCTTCGAACAGAAAACATTTAAACCAAATGATGTGGTGGTCTTGAGTTTATCTGGTCGTGGCGATAAAGATTTGGAAACATATATAAACTATTTCAACTTATAAATTGTGAACAGAATCAATCAGAAATTACAAGAAGACAAAAAGCTTTTATCCATTTATTTTACAGCTGGTTATCCCGAACTTGGTGACACTGTTACCATCATTCAAAATTTAGAAAAAAGTGGTGTTGATATGATTGAAATAGGCCTACCCTTTAGCGATCCACTTGCTGATGGCCCAACCATTCAGGCAAGTTCCACACAAGCGCTTAAAAATGGCATGACTACTGATGTTTTATTCAAGCAATTAAAAGACATTAGAAAGTCTGTTCACATTCCATTAATCATCATGGGATATTTTAATCCAATATTGCAATATGGCGTTGAAGCTTTCTGTAAAAAATGTGCAGAAATTGGTGTCGATGGACTCATTATTCCAGATTTACCTATAGAGGTTTACAATGAAGCCTACAAGACTGTTTTTGAAAAATACAAGCTTTTAAATATATTCCTAATCACTCCACAAACTTCAGGGGAACGTATCCGTTTTATCGATTCTGTTTCCAACGGATTTATCTACATGGTAAGTAGTGCCAGTGTTACAGGAAATAGTTCTGGTTTTGGTGAAGAACAAACACAATACTTTAAGCGCATTGCCAACATGAAACTTAAAAACCCTCAAATTGTTGGCTTTGGGATTTCAGACAACAAAACGTTTTTACAAGCTTCACAAGATGCCAAAGGTGCCATAATAGGAAGTGCGTTTATTAAACACCTATCAAAATTTGGAACCAATAAGATACCCGAATACATCAAGCAAATCACAAAGTTATAGATTCTTACAATTTTAATATCTTTATAACTTCTATATAAACACCTTAAAAAAAATAAATGAAAAAAATTACCACGTTTCTCATTCTATCTATTTTAACTATTTCTTTTTCTTGTAAAAACGAATCTAAAGAAAATACTAACACTGCCAGTACAGCAACTGTATATTATGGTGGAGACATCCTAACCATGGAAGGTGAAGAACCTGAATATGCCGAAGCATTGGTTGTTAGGGATGGTAAGATAGAATATGTTGGCACCTCCTCAAAAGCCATGGAAATTGCAGGAAAAGGACATGTTATGAAAAACCTGCAAGGCAATACGCTTATTCCTGGACTCATAGATGGTCATGTGCATGTTTCAAATTTTGGCCCTCAAGCCATTGGCGCTCAAATATTGCCTCCTCCAGATGCTGGAGCAAAAGACATTCCTACATTGATCAATATTTTACAGGAATGGAACACACCTGTAAACAGAAGCCTAACAGGATGGATTTTTGGCATGGGTTTCGACGATTCTGTTCTTGAAGAAAAACGGTTTCCAACCAAACACGACTTGGATAAGGTATCTACAGAATATCCTGTTATGATTACCCATATTTCTTTACATTTTGCCGTTGTTAATTCCAAAGGCTTGGAGTTACTGAATATTACTTCCAAAACCAAAGATCCAGAAGGAGGCCTTATTAGACGTGAAAAAAACGGGGAACCAAATGGTGTTTTGGAAGAATTGGCTGCCGTACCATATATGGCAAAGGTGCTAATGCCTTCCTCAAAAGAGGTGGCAGACAAATTTTTTGAAGCTGGTTTAAACATGGCCATGTCTTATGGCTACACGACTGCCCAAGATGGAAGAACCATGCAAAACCATGAAGATTTGGTGGCCAAAGCAGAATCCAACCAGTTAAAAATTGATGTTGTAAGTTATATTGATTACCTGTTTGTGGATGACTATATGTCTTCCAAATGGTATAGTAACACCTACAACAATCATTATAGAATAGGTGGCATGAAAGTAACTCTTGATGGTTCGCCTCAAGGCAGGACTGCCTGGAGAACACAACCTTATCTCCTACTCCCAGATGGCGCTAAAAAAGGATATTCTGGATATCCTGCCATCCCTCAAGACAGCATCGTTTCCAGTATTTATGAAAAAGGCTTTAAAAACAATTGGCAAATTTTAACTCATGCCAATGGAGATGCTGCCATAGATCAGATGATTCGGACCATGAAACCCCTAACTGAAAAATACAACAACCAAGATAGACGTAACGTATTGATTCATGGACAATATGTAAGAGAAGACCAACTGGATTCTTTAAAGGAAATGGATATTATTGCCTCTCTGTTTCCTTTACATACCTTTTATTGGGGAGATTGGCATAAAGAAATAATTGGGGATAGTTTAGGGAACAAAATAAGCCCAACAAAAACAGCTCTCGATAAAGGCTTAAAACTAACCATACATACTGATGCTCCCGTGGCTTTACCCAATTTAATGCGTGTTCTATGGACTGCTTCCAAAAGGGAATCGCGTTCTGGGGAAATAATTGGCATAGAAGAAAGACTCACACCATACCAAGCCTTAAAAGCCATTACCATTTGGTCTGCTCACCAACATTTTGAAGAAAATTCCAAAGGCTCCCTTAAAGCTGGCAAACTTGCAGATTTGGTTATTTTGGACAAAAACCCTTTAAAAGTAGACCTGTCAGATATCAAGGATATTGTGGTATTGGAAACCATTAAGGAAGGAGAAACAATTTTCAAAAAAATATAAAAGATAACCTGTATGATAGCATTCGTTACAAACAAAATAAAATTATCATGCCTCTTTATACTCATGTTCAGCACCTTGTCGTGGTCCCAAAACGATAGTATAGTGCTTAAAAACAAAGATAAAATTGTTGGGGAAATCAAATCTTTGGACAAAGGTGTACTCACAGTTAAAACCGATTATAGCGATTCGGACTTTAAAATAACTTGGCTGGAAGTTATAAGTGTAAGAAGTGAACAAACCTATTTACTTACCTTGTCTGATGGCAGCAGAATCAATAGTACGCTCTATACCAAACCTGGAGACACAACAAAAGTGACCTTAAAAGACGAGTTTGAATTTACAACCGATATTAAAAACATTGTCTATATAAAACCCGTTAAAAACGATTTCCTGTCAAGGTTTGTAGCTTCCATTTCCTTAGGTTACAACCTTACAAAAAGCAACAACCTCCATCAATTTTCCGTTAGCAGTAATTTAAGTTACACGGCTTATAAATGGCTCTTTACTGCTGGCTTTAATTCTGTAAGAAGCAACCAGGACGATGTAGAGGAAACCCAGCGTACAGATGCCAATATAGGTATTAAATATTTTATGAAGAATGATTGGTTTTACTCCACTTCAGCAGATTTTTTATCCAACGATGAACAAAAATTGGAACTGCGTTCCACAATAAAAGGTGGTCTTGGAAAATACTTTACCCATACCAACAGATTGTACTTTGGTGGAGGGTTTGGTTTGGCGTTCAACAATGAAAAATATACAGACGAGTCCAGCACCAACCGAAACTCCCTGGAAGCTTATGGCACTTTAATGTTGAACATTTTCGACCTAAACGATTTAAGCTTAAGTACAGATGCAACATTATATCCCAGCTTAACCGAAGGTGGTAGATACAGGTTGGATTACAACCTTAATTTTAAATACGATTTACCCTTGGATTTCTTTTTAAAACTAGGCTTATCTTACAATTATGATAGTAAACCTGTGGAAGGAGCTTCCAGTTCTGATTATGTGTTTCAATCGTCCTTTGGTTGGGAGTTTAATTGATAAAGAACCATATTTTTGATGATTTCTGAAAAAACAACATCACAACCTTGGTTTTTCATTTTATTTAACATTTAACCAACTGATTTTAAGACCGTTTTAATACTTTTTTAATCCTTATTTTCTATATTATAAGTGAACTAAAAAAATAAAAAACATGGGAACAATAAAAGATAAAAAGAAATTTAAACCAACAAAAGAGCAAAGCAACCCTACAAATCCTACTGGGAAAACAAAAAAAGAAACAAACCAGTTTGATATTGATAAGGAGACCATAAAAAAACAACAGAACAAAAAATAATTGTTCAATAAACTTTAAAGTGAAACCTATTCCTTAAAAGAATAGGTTTTTGTTTTATATTACCTGCTCAATTTTTATAATCCTTTTTTAAATCTTATACATGCCATTGAACATTGTTTTAATTGAACCTGAAATCCCAAACAACACTGGAAATATTGGACGATTGGCCTTAGCCTCAGGCGCTAACTTACACCTTGTAAAACCTTTTGGGTTTAAAATAGATAATTCTCGCTTAAAACGTGCTGGTTTGGATTATTGGAAACATTTAAATATTAGTTATTACGAAAATACTGAGGCGTTTTTTAAAATCCATAAAACTGCCAACATGGTATTTTTATCCAGTCATGGAACAAAAGACCATTGGGACATTCCCTTTCAAGATAACCTATTTCTGGTTTTTGGAAAAGAATCTGTTGGCCTACCTAAAAGCTTGACCGAAAAACATCCCGATAAATTGTTTAAAATCCCTTTGTTCAGTGAACATGTTAGGAGTTTGAATTTAGCAAACGCAGTAAGTATTGTGATATATGAAGGTTTAAAACATCTAAACCATTAATCTTTTTTATTATCATGTGCTTCTTGCTCATGTTGCAACCATTTTAAGGCTTCTTCCCTATCTGAAAAAATCTTTAAATGCCATTCGGTTGGTCTTGGTAATTTCTCCAGGACCTCAGTACTCATACTTGCCATTTTATTATAAGCCACAACAGCCATAGCAACAATTTCTTTTAAGGTTGCTAAATTTCTTTGGGCATAAAAATCATAAGTATAAGAGAATTTTTTATTTATAAGCAAGGAGAAAGGTGCCTTTAAATTTGATTTTAAAACGTCATGATAATGATCAATCATAGCTATGTCCATCACCACTCCCTCATTGATGATCACTTCGGCTATGTTCTCTTCCAATAGGATGATGGTACCATAAGATAATTGTATAATTTTCATTACTGCATTACAATTATAAATTAAACCGTATTTCTAAGTTTACATACGTTTAGGCACATCTATTCCCAATAAGCTGAATGCATTTTTAATAATGTTTGCAACTGTTTGTGAGAGTTGGACCCTAAACACCTTTTCTGTGTTTGTATCTGCTCCTAAGATAGACATATTTTGGTAAAAGGAATTAAATTCTTTCACCAAATCATATGTGTAGTTGGCAATTAATGCTGGACTGTGATTTGTGGCAGCTTGCTGTACCACATCTTCAAAAAGTTGTATTTGTTTTATTAAGGCCTTTTCTTTGTCTGATAGGAACACATTCTCTGGATCTAACTCCATAGCAACATCTATATCTGCCTTTCTTAAAATAGATTGAATCCTAGCGTAGGTATATTGAATAAATGGTCCTGTATTCCCTTGAAAGTCTATGGATTCTTTTGGGTCGAACAAAATTCGTTTTTTTGGATCCACTTTTAAAATATAATATTTTAAAGCACCTAAGCCAATCACTTTGTACAAGTCTTGTTTTTCGGTTTCGGTATAACCATCCAACTTCCCTAATTCTTCAGAAATCTCTCCAGCTGTTGCAGCCATTTCATCTATTAAATCGTCTGCATCCACAACGGTTCCTTCGCGACTTTTCATTTTTCCGGAAGGCAAATCTACCATGCCATAACTTAAATGATACAGGTTTTCTGCCCATTCAAAGCCTAATTTTTTAATTATCAAAAATAAGACCTTAAAGTGATATTCCTGCTCGTTCCCAACTGTATAAACCATACCTCCAACATCTGGATAATCTTTAACACGCTGAATGGCCGTTCCAATATCCTGAGTCATGTAAACAGCTGTTCCGTCACTACGCAACACAAGTTTTTCATCCAATCCCTCATCGGTTAGGTCACACCAAACAGAACCATCTTCTTTTTTAAAAAAAACACCTGTCTTTAAACCTTCAAACACAAACTCCTTACCCAATAAATAGGTCTCACTTTCATAGTAAAGTTTATCAAAATCAACTCCAAGGTTTTTGTAAGTCACATCAAAACCATCATATACCCATTGATTCATTTTTTCCCATAAGGCAACGGTTTCTGGATCACCAGCTTCCCATTTTAAAAGCATGTCTTGGGCTGCTTTAAATATTGGTGCTTGCTTTTTGGCCTCTTCTTCTGGGTAGCCATCCCCAATCATTTGTTTTATTTCCTGCTTGTATTCCTGGTCGAACTTCACATAATAATTCCCTACCAACTTATCGCCTTTCAAGCCTGTAGATTCAGGGGTTTCTCCTTGACCAAACTGTTTCCAGGCAATCATACTTTTACAAATATGAATGCCTCTGTCGTTAATTATCTGTGTTTTGTAAACTTTCTTTCCAGATGCTTTTAAAATTTCAGAAACACTATAACCCAACAAATTGTTTCTTATGTGTCCCAAATGCAAGGGTTTATTGGTGTTTGGCGAAGAATACTCCACCATAATGGCTTTGTCTTCAGGATCAGGACTTGTAAATCCATATGTGGCATCTGCTTTAATGCTATTGAAAAACTGAATAAAATAAGCAGCTTTAATTTCAACATTTAAAAAACCTTTAATAACATTGTATCCTTCCACTTCTGCCACATGCTCCACCAAATATTGACCAATTTGCGCTCCTATCTGCACAGGATTTCCTTTAATTACACGTAACATAGGAAAAATAACCACAGTTATATCTCCGGCAAATTCCTTTCTGGTTGCTTGAAACTCCACTGTGGGCAATTCCTTATTATAAATAACTTTTACTGCTTGAACAACATGTTTTGACAAGATGTCTTGAAGACCCATAACCTAATCTTTTTAAGGATGCAAAGATAAAACTTTTATTAAAGGTTTATAGCTTATGTGGCAGCTTATCTTTCTTTAAATTTAAATTAGGCCTTGGCTTAGATTCCGTCTTTTGTTTTCCCCAAAACTAAGAAGTGTATTTCATCGACAAAAGTGTATTTTTTCCTACTTTTTTACCTTTCATCGATAGCGTCTTTTTTTGCTTTTTTTTGAACTGCCATTTCAACTAATTTATTGGTATTAAAACGCAGAAATTAGTGTATTAAAACTCTTTTTACAATTTTTGTTAGGTAATGCTATTAATCGCCCCAAAACTATGGGCATTCTTGAACTAACTAACAATTACAGCTCTAAATACCAGCTATTAGACTTAATCTCAACAAGTTACAAAGCTCTTATTTTTTGTTGTAAGGCTAATGTATGAAGAAGTTATTTTCTTTAGTCGCTTGTCTCGTTTTTTTCATTGGTTTTTCACAAACCAAGGAACAAGATAGTCTTACCATTCAATTAGCCTTTCAAAATTCCGATACCACAAAAATTAAAACCTCTTTATTACTGGTAAAAGTCCTTTACAGGGATCAAGAGTACGACAAAGCATTAAAATACATTTCGCAAACCGAAAAACTGTCCCAAAAACTAAATTATCAGGATGGCATTGCAGAAATGACCTATTACAAAGCATTGATTTATGCCCTTAAAGACGATTACATCAATGCCAGGGACAATTATTTGAAAGCCAAGGAACTATTTATACAACTTCAAGACACCTTAAACATTGCAAAAGTCAACAACAGCATAGGCTTAAACGAAATTAAAAGAGGCAATTACAACGTAGGTTTGCAATATTCGCTTTTAGCGTTAAAAGAGTTTGAAAAACGAAACTTGAAAAAAGAGTTGCGCTCTGCCTACGAATGTCTGGCCAACGCATATTACAGCATTAACAATATCCAAAAAGCTACCGAATACTATGTTAAGACTTTGGATATGGAAAGACAAATAAACAACAATGAAGGTTCCATAGAGGTCTTAAAAAAATTAGCTGAACTATACTCCTTACAAAAAGAATATAGAAAATCCATAGACTATTACGAAAAGGTATTAAAGATGACTTCGGTTGAAAATGATTCCTTAAGAAGCGAAATCCTGCCCAAGTTGGGAGGGGAATATTTACAGTTTAATGATTATGACAAAGCACTGGAGTATTTGGTTGAAGGGTTAAAATTGAATAGAAGCCTTGACAATCGTCATGGCATTTTGGTCTCGCTTAACAACCTTGGAAATTTAAACCTACAAAGAAATTTTCTTAAATATGCCGAAATACAGCTTTTGGAAGCCAAAGACATAGCCAGCGACATAGACGCCAAGAATGAACAGTTAAAAAATTATAGGCTTTTAAAATCCTTGGATTCCACCAATAAAAGATTTGATCGTGCTTTTGTTTGGCAAAGGGAATACTACCAGTTGCAAAACGAACTCACTAAAAAAGAAGCTTTAACACTCATAGAACCAGAGGAACCCATTTTAATTGACAACTTAAGCATTAACAATCGTATTGAAGATACTGAAGCTGTTAACATGGATCCCGATGCTGCTAAAACACAAAAAGAATTTGATAGGTTAAGACTTATATTCTATGGGTTGTTAGGGGCTGTGGCCATCCTTTCAACCTTTTTAATTTTAATCTATCTTAAAAGAAATAGCAGATTGCAATACACCAGGGAACTGGAAGAAAAAAATAAACGTATTGAGATTCAAAACGAAGCTATTTTGGAACAAACCAAACACCTTGAAGATATAAACAAGGTGAAGGACAAATTGTTTTCCATAGTATCTCACGATTTAAAAGATTCCTTAACCTCCATTAAAGGTTTTATAGACTTGTTAAAAGACGGCTCTTTAACCCAAGAGGAATTTAAAACCTTAATCCCGGAATTAAGTGAAAATGCCAACAATGCCTCTTTATTGCTGTTCAACCTATTAAATTGGTCCAAATCTCAAATGCAATCCTTAGAGCCAAGTCCAAGTTTATTCGATTTACAGGAAGTCTTTGCAGACAAAATAAATCTACTGGAACAAAAACTGGAAAAGAAAGGCATTATTTTAAGGGATAAAACCTTAAGGGATTTTGTTTATGCTGATAAAAGTATGGTAGAGATTATTATTCAAAACCTACTTACAAATGCAATAAAATTCAGTAAAAAAGGGGATACCATTACCATTGCCAACCAAATTAGTAATGGAAAATCCATCATCAGCATTTCCGATACTGGTGTTGGCATCTCTAAGGAAAACCAGCAAAAATTATTCAAAAATTCATCGTTTACAACTGTTGGCACCCAAAACGAAAAAGGGACTGGTTTAGGATTGACCATCTGCAAAGAACTGGTAGACTTAAACCATGGAAAAATTTGGGTGGAAAGCGATTTAAATGTTGGAACAACGTTTTATGTGGAATTGCCAAAATCCAATCCTCAAAATCAATCTTAGTTTTTAGGCAAAAATATTTCAGCCATCATACAACGAGCACTACCTCCACCACAGGTCTCAATGGTTTCCAAAGAACTTGAAAGGATGTCACAATGCTTTTCAATGGTTTTTATTTGAGCAGTCGTTAAAGAATCGTGAGCAGCTTGGCTCATTACCAAAAAACGTTTATTGTCCAACCCTCTAACCTGCAACATGTTTCCTGCAAAGTTGGCCACCTGATCTTCTGTAATTACAATCACTTCTTTGCCATCTTCTTTTAAATGTTTCAAAACATTTTTGCGCTCTTTTTTATCGTCTATACTATCCAGACAAATTACAGCAAAGGTTTCTGCCAAACACATCATTACATTGGTATGGTAAATAGGTTTACGTTCCCCTTCTACCGTTTGGTAGGCCGTGAAGATAACCGGAGTATATTCAAAATCTTCACAAAACTCTATAAACAAGTCCTCATCTGCTCGAGCCGATAACGCACAATAGGCTTTTTTGTTTACTCGATCCAACAACAAACTTCCTGTACCTTCAAGAAAAATACCTTCTTTTTCTGCGCTTGTGTAATCCACAATGTTTTCAATTGTAAAACCTTGTGCTTCAATATGCTCTAAAATATCCTCTCTACGTTCTTTTCTACGGTTCTCGGCAAACATAGGGTATAAAGCCACATCGCCATTTTCATGGAAACTTACCCAATTGTTGGGAAATACAGAATCTGGAGTGTCCAATTCCTTGTTGTCGCTTACCACAATAACATGAACACCCACTGCTTGAAGCTTCTCTACAAACGCATCAAATTCCTCTTGAGCCTTGGCATTAATAACAGCATTTTTTAAATCTAAGTCTTCCTGAAAATAATTGTTAACAGCCGTTTGCTCATTCATCCTAAATTGAACAGGACGAATCATTAGGATGGTATTTGTGGTTTGATTCATATCTTTACTTTTTAGAATTGCAAAATTACTTTATTAATTATGAAAAGCAATTGTGTAAGGCAATAAAAATTGTTACTTTGATAAACTAATAAGAGAGTTATTAAATTGTAAATACTTATGAAAGCCCATAATGGGCATTTGATAAATAATGGCCATTACACACCAAAATAATTAATTAACTAAACCACAAGTTCTAGATAAAATTTAAATAGATGAAACGTATTTTAATTATTTTTATTTGTTGTCAGGTGTTTTTTTCTTGTGAAAAACCAAAAGAAACAACAGACATCAATCCCATAAATTGGAAAAATCGCGCTGTAAAACTTAAGGAGTCCGACAGTTTAAAAACAGGTCAAAGCTATCTATCGGTTTATTCAGAAATCTATAGCATTACAGAACACAGAACCATAAATTTAACTGTAACCGTAAGTTTGAGAAATGTAAGCACCACACATGAAATTTATTTGCTTAAAGCCAATTATTACAACACCAAAGGCGATTTGATACGTACTTATTTTAATGATCCAATTTCCCTAAAACCCTTGGAAACCATAGAAATTATAATTGATGAAAAAGACACTCATGGTGGTTCTGGGGCAAATTTTGTTTTTGATTGGGCCTTAAAGCACAACGAGCATGAACCTTTGTTCGAAGCTGTAATGATTTCTACCTCTGGACAACAAGGGATTTCTTTTACTACCCAAGGTGTTAAATTGTAAGAGTATCCAAACCTAAAAAAGAAACAGGCTTTAAGCAAGTTGCTTAAAGCCTGTTTTATTTAAAGCATGGAAAGGCTTAACTGCCTTTTTTAACCATGATTTTTTTAGTATAACCATTCCATCTTAAAAAGTAAATACCAGATGAAGTACCTGAAGGTATGGTAACTCTACTTGAATTATTTTGGTAATTAAAATCCACTTGGTTGATTTTAATAAGTCTTCCACTTATATCAAACATCTCAAATGTATCAGATGGTTTTACATTCGTAACATGAATATATTCTCCAGAATTTACAGGGTTCGGATAAACATTGGACAATTCATAGTCTTTTATCCCAATAGTATTCGGATAAAAGTATGGCAAGGCAAAATCATAAGCTTCAACGCCAATTTCTTCACCAGCTAAACGTCCTGGAATGTCATCGGCTGGCGGATGGATGCCTCCCCAGATTCTGGACAAACTACATTGGTCTGAAGCATCTCTATAAGTCGCCCATTGTAATACTACATCTACAGAAGGGCCTTCTTCAAACACCAAAAATTCATTTTGTCTGGCATGAAATTCTCCCATACCTCCTGGAAAATACTCGTCGCCTGTAATTAATGTCATGACTTCAGCAGCAGCTCTGGAATAGGTGGAGTGACCAGATACATAACCTGCAAATGGAGGTGTTACAAATGAAGGTCTTTGGTAAGGCCACCAATCTTCAGACAACACCCAACCTACACCTGCTGTGTCTGTGTCTGTATTGTTTACATAGTCATGACCTCTCCAAGTATACAATTTAATTTTGCCTACATGTTGATCTAAAGCACCTGCCAATGGATCTCCAGACTCAACGACCTCAATGTATCCTGGCTGTAAAGGAATCCCTTCTGGATCGTAATTGCTTAAAGACTGATTGGTGCTCTGCCCTTTGGATGCCATATAACGAATGGCCGAAATTGGTCGGATATAATCATACCAACCCTTAATTCCCCAAGCAGTGATAGCCGAATCGTGCATGGCGCCACCAAGTACAAAGTAACTTTTCACATCCCACTCCAAAGGATCCAGTTCTGGACCCTGACCATTGAACCTTTTTTCAAACTGTGGATGATCAGACACATAATTCAAAAGTGTAAACCAGTGTCCTGGTGGTGTTTCAGAGTCTGGACCATCTGCCCAAAACTCTGCAAGAACCCTTGTATAATCTCCCCTAGGAACCATCTGCTGGGCATAAGGCTGCCCTGTAACCGGATTCACGCTTCTTCCTGTACTGATATCTCCTCCATTTAAAACATCGTAAAAACTAGGGTATTGTAAATAACTTGTTGGTAAGGAAGAGGCTGAAATATTACCAATGGAATTAGGGGAAATATCCCACATCACACCATCGGAAGGGTCTAAATGAGAGCCCCAAATAGATACCAACGAGAAATTCCATTTATAAGCGTTGCTCGATTGACTGGTACCTGTATTGTCTAAATAAGGAGGATCTCCTGGATCTTTATAAACCAGATAGTTATGACCATCTCTTTGATGGGTAGTCATATCTGTTGAAGATAAAGCAAATGTATTTACATTTCCCCATTCTGGTCCCAAAAAAGGAATCATGGCTCCATCAATAAGATTTCCACTTTGATCGATATAGGTATCCAAACTTAACGATTGCCATCTGTTTGGAAAAATAATGGTATTATCTTCGTAAGCTGGAGCCAATGGAGGGTTAATGGGTTCGTAATAAGCATTATCATAACCGGAAGCTTCCCTGGAACCATCCGTCAAGCCATAACTGATTATCGTCTGCGCCACATAATTCCCTAAATCGGCTGCATTACCAGACTGATAGTATGTAGAAGTATAATTGATAGGATAATTTAATTCATCCATTAAATAATCGAAACGTTCTTGAGATTCTTGGGCTCCAGGCGAATTGGCAAACCTTTCGCTTAACAGTCTGTACATGGCATAACTAATTGCCTTGTTGTTAGATGCCTGATTTCCTTCGCTTGGAGTAAAGTTATCCAAAACACTTACAAAACCATGAACCTGGTTCCCCATTAAATAAGGTACTGCAGTAGGATCGTAAATAGCCCAAATATCATACATGGCCACACTGGAATGAAACAAATTCCTAGCATGTACTGTTGGTCTGGCAAAATCATTTCTAATTGCGTCCAAGAGTGCTTCATTCCATAATCTTGCAACAGATATATGGTCTTCGGTTTGATTTAAATCCAGATCTACAGCTAAGGTTACCAATGGACTATAACAAGTGCCATCGTTCTCTATAACCGAAACCGTTCCAGCAGTATTTATACCCCATCTTACGGTAATCTGTCCTGTTCCCTGACCAGAAACCAACTCGCCACCAGAGACCTCCCAAAAAGTTGATGAACCAGATGTAGTTGGATAACTGTAAATGGCTTCCCTTAAAAATCCTGAAAACGTTGGACCAGAGATCACGCCAGACGGTAAATAGGTACAGGAATTATCATTCACGGTTGCCGATGGGTTATAAGAGCAGGATTGTGGATCCGTACAACCATATATTTTAACACTAGGTGATACTGAAAGTGTGGCCAAACCAACACCTTCTGTTGCCTTTACGTGGGTATCGGCTGTAATGTTGTGATAGGTCTCCACCAAGCCCGATGGCCATTTTATGGTTAAATCTGTTACAGTGGTTTCAGCATTTAAGCCAAACACCACGGGTTTGATACTTTGTCCCAAAAACCCGACACCATTAAAATATTTCTTGAAAGTTCCACTATTGGTTACAATGGTCAACTCGGTACCAATGGCACTTCTGTTTGAAGTAACCCCTTCTAAAGACACTTTTAAATAATGGATGGCATTGGGCTGATCAAAACTAAGGGTCTTGTTTTCATATAAATAGGAATGGGCATCTGTATTTGTTAAAAACAAATCCAAATCGCCATCATTATCATAATCAAAATCCAAAGCTTCATGACTTATGGTTAAATCGTGTAAATTGGCAGCAATGGTTTCATCTGAAAAATTGTTCAATCCTTCAACATAATTATTTTTAAAATACTTATTGTATTCTGCGCCTCTATTTTCAAACAGGTAACCATTTGCTATAAACAAATCATCATCGCCATCCAAATCCAAATCGGCAAACTTGGCTCCCCAAGCCCAACCAGCTCCAACAAGATTATTAACCACTGAGTTTTCAAAAAAAGTATTGTCGCCATTATTGGTATACAATACTTGTTCATCCACTCCTGTGTTATAAATATCAAAAGCGCCATCGTTATTATAGTCTGCAATAGTGATACCCATATCATCTATATGCGTTGTAAAACCATAGGCCGTAGCTTGCTCAGAAAAACCTGTTCCACCTTGATTGATATACAAATAGTTTCTTTGGGCAAAATCATTGGCAACATAAAGGTCCATAAACCCATCACTGTTGAAGTCGAATGGAGTTGCTGTAAAACTGTTATGAGGCCAAGATTCATCCATTCCCATACTTACGGTAACATCGGTAAAGGTACCGTCTCCGTTGTTTTGATACAATAAGTTTGAAGCACATGCGCCCCAATCACAGATATATATATCTAAAAATCCATCGTTATTGAAGTCAAACCAGGTAGCACCAGAAAATTGGCATGAATTTGCAACATTGAAACCAGCTGTTGCCGTTACATTTTGAAACGTGCCATCACCTTGATTTCTGTATAGTAGTACATTGAAGGTATTGGTAAAAAACAAATCAGGAAAGCCATCATTGTCATAATCTCCCCAATAAGCACCAATTTTAAAACCATCGAAAACATAAAACTCGCCATCCAGGCTATAATCCTGAATCAACAAGTTTGTCAATCCAGAGGCTACAGTTACATCTGTAAAAGAACCGTCGTCATTGTTCCGGAAAAGCCTACTATGGGTTCTTTCTATCCCATTCCTGTCTATGGACTTGGCAACAACAAATAAATCCATGACATGATCGCCATTATAATCTGCAACAGCAACGCCATTATTCTGCTCCAAAATTCCAAGACCGGAAATGGCCTCTGCCCTTTCAAAAACCTGGGCAGTTAATTGAAACGAAAAACATGTAAAAATAAGAATGCTATTAATTAGTTTTAAATGTAATTTTGTTTTCATCTTGTTTTATTTTAACATAAATGAATACATAATTACTTACTCTAAAAAATATAATCTATCAAATGCGAAATATAATCTTTTAACTGTGTTTTAACATTATTTTTCCTTAAACAAAACTGCTTATAATCACTTCGTTTTTAAAGAGTTCAAGGAGTTGAATTTGAAACTTGAAGCAGCTTTCCATTATAATATTTTTGTCCGTTCAATGAGAAATCAAAAATATATTTGGCCATATCCAGAGCTGTTATTGGAGCTTGATATCCTGGAAAGGCTTCTTCCAACATTTCTGTTTGTACTGCTCCCAAGGCCAACACGTTAAAACGGGGTCCTGTTTCTTTGTATTCTTCGGCCAATAATTCGGTTAAGGTTATAACAGCCCCTTTACTGGAAGAATAGGCCGAAAGTCCCGGAAATTTCATACTTCCCTGTACACCTCCCATGGAACTTATGCTTACCACATGACTTTCTTTGTTGGTAAATGGCAGGATGGTCCTGATCATTTCAGAAACCCCAAACACATTTGTTTGATATACTTGCTGAAATTCCTGAAATGTGGTTTCTTTAAAAGGTTTATTCAGTAAAGCACCAGCATTGTTTATCAACACATCTACCTGCTGCTTCCATTCTTTACGAATAAATGCATCCACTTCACTATAAGCTTCAGGATCAGATAAATCGAAAGAAAACGTGGTAACGTTTTGTAATTGAAGTTTTGATATGGGTTGATGATTCCTGGACAAAGCCAAAACACGATGTCCTTGGGCTGCAAATAGCTGTACCAATTCGTAACCAATCCCTCTGCTTGTGCCTGTAATAATAATGTGTTTACTCTTCATATAATACAATTTCTTTGGTTGGAGTTAGACTCATTTTTTCAATAACAGGAATCATGCTGTTTATTAATGATGACATATGCTGATAGTCCAGTTGATCGGCTTCATCATCCACATGGTGGTAATAATCATAATTGGACAAATCACAAGAGGCAATGGTCTGACATGGCAATTTAAAGGCCTCGTAAAATGGGTGATTGTCGGAAGCTTTGAACAACTGATATTGCTTAGCTATTTCCGATAATCCCACCAAGTTGCTTCCTGCGTATTCATTGATTTTTGCTGCCATATTGGATAAATCGTAACCCGTTACAAAAGCCACATAATCCCTATCCGTAAAAGGAACACCAATCATTTCAAAGTTTAACATGGTGTACAAATCAATACCTTCGGTTTTTAATTTCCCTGCCAAATGTTTAGAACCCAACAAACCCATTTCTTCAGCAGAAAAAAGCACAAACATCAAGCTTCTTCCATGAGATTTTTTCTTTGAAAAATATGTTGCCATTGCCAAAACAGCACTGGTTCCGGCAGCATTGTCGTTTGCCCCATTGGCTATGGAATCGTTTTCAACAACTTTTCCATACCCAATATGATCGTAATGTGCACCTATGATGATAACTTCCTCTTTAAGCAAGGCATCCTGACCTTCCAAAAAACCTACAATATTATAAGCATGCTTATCGCCTACCAAAAACGAATCCCTATAGGTTTCAAAATATGGCTTCAACCGGTTGGCCTTAAATGTATTTTCAATAAAAGCAGCAGCCTGCTCAATTCCTTTAGTTCCCGTTCCCCTTCCTTTCAATTCATCGGAAGCTAAAAAACCAACTGTTTCTTTAAGTTCTGAACTTGAAATTAAAGGGATGTCTACTGTTTCGGCAGACGATGTCATGATCACATCGTTTTTTGAAGGTTCTGGAATAATGTTCTCCTTAGGATTGTCGTTGTTCATAACCACAGTCGTGGAATTACAACCAAGCAACAGCAATGTGATACTGATAAGAAATAAAAAATGTTTCATAGGTTTAGCGTATTTTGTTTAAAGATAAAAAAACCTGTTCCAATTAAAATGAAACAGGTTTTTTTATTAGGGTATTCCTGCTGAAAATGTTTATACCAGCATGGTCACAGGATTTTCAATATATCCTTTTAGAGTGAGCAAAAACTCCGATCCCGTAGCACCATCAACAGTTCTATGGTCACAAGCCATGGTAAGTTTCATGGTGTGCCCAACAACTATTTGTCCGTTTTTAACCACAGGTTTTTCTATAATGGCTCCAACGGATAGTATGGCCGAATTTGGCTGGTTGATGATAGACGTAAAACTCTCTATCCCAAACATTCCCAAATTGGAAATGGTAAACGTACTGCCTTCCATCTCTTGTGGTGTCAACTTTTTGTTTCTGGCTTTTACAGCAAAATCCTTAACGGCTGCTCCAATCTGTGTCAGACTTTGCTCATTGGCAAATTTCACTACTGGTACCACCAACCCATCTGGAACAGCAACTGCCACACCTATATGTACATGGTTGTTTAATTGCATTTTATCATCAAACCATTGTGAATTTACTTGTGGATGCTTTTTCAAAGCCAAGGCACAGGCCTTAACTATCATGTCGTTATAGGATATTTTGGTGTCTGGTAACGAATTGTATTGCTCACGGAACGCTATGGCATGTTCCATATTAAACTCCACATTTAAGTAATAATGTGGTGCCGTAAATTTGGATTCAGCCAATCGTTTGGCAATCACTTTACGCATTTGCGAGTGTTTAACCTCATCAAAATCTTCCTGTCCTGTTGGTACAAATTTCCCAACCGAAGCTGAAGCAGCAGGTGTAAAGTTCTCGATATCTCGTTTAATGATTCTGCCATTTTCGCCAGACCCTTTTACTTGTTGAATATTTATCCCTTTTTCATCTGCCATTTTTTTGGCCAAAGGTGAAATAAAAATTCTACTTGAATCTGAACTTGACGTTGATGAAGAACTTGATCCGGAACCTGAAGTGGCACTTGTTTGTTTAGGTGCCTCCTGAGGTGCATTTTCTTTTGTCTTGGAAGCTGTATCTGCTCCTGTTGTTTCGCTTTTGGTGGAAGCTCCTTCGGCTTTAAAGTTTTTGGCAATTGCAGAAACATCTGTGCCTTCTGGACCTATAATGGCCAAAAGTGCATCAACTTTGGCAGATTCACCTTCCTCTAAACCAACATGTAATAAGGTTCCTGCTTGGAAACTTTCAAATTCCATGGTTGCCTTATCTGTTTCAATTTCGGCTAAAATATCGCCTTCAGATACCTGATCGCCTACTTTTTTTAGCCAAGTTGCAACGGTTCCTTCTTCCATGGTATCACTTAATCGCGGCATGGTCACTACAGTAACCCCTTCTGGGAGTTCGGTTGTGTTATTGGAATCGTTGTGGGATGCTTCGTCTTCGCTCTGTGCAACTTTATCATCTTTGGATTTTTCATCTTCCTTTGATTGGTCCGATGTTTTATCCTCTTTGGAATTTGAAGCTAGCGTTTTGGAATTTGAAATTAAATCTGAGATATCTTCTCCTTCCTCGCCAATAATGGCCAACAATTCGTCAACTTTTGTGGTTTCCCCTTCTTGAACACCTATGTGTAACAAGGTCCCTTGATGAAAGGACTCAAACTCCATGGTGGCTTTATCTGTTTCAATTTCGGCAAGGATATCGCCTTCCTCTACTTTATCTCCAACCTTTTTCAACCATGTAGCCACAGTGCCCTCTTCCATGGTATCGCTTAAACGAGGCATGTTTATAATTTCTGCCATAGCTTATAATTTGTGTTGTATAAATGGATAATCTTTTTGTTCGTAAACAGCATCGTACATCACATTTATTTCTGGATAAGGGGATTCTTCGGCAAACTTTTCACATTCGTTTACCAAATCCTTCACTCGCTTATCAATTTTCTTTAGTTCGGCTTCCGTAGCATATTTCTTTTCAAGAATAACATCCTTTACTTGGGTAATTGGGTCTATTTTCTTGTACTCCTCTACTTCTTCCTTTGTTCTGTAATGCTGTGCATCACTCATTGAGTGACCTCTATATCTGTATGTTTTTAGTTCTAGGAATGTTGGGCCATCACCTCTTCTGGCTCTTTGTATGGCTTCATCAAAAGCTTCGGCCACTTTCACAGGGTTCATGCCATCAACAGGTCCACAAGGCATATCGTAGCCCAAACCTAACTTCCAAATATCTGTATGGTTGGCTGTACGTTCTACCGATGTTCCCATGGCGTACCCATTGTTTTCACAAACAAAAACTACTGGAAGTTTCCATAGCATGGCCATGTTAAATGTTTCATGAAGCGAACCTTGTCTGGCTGCTCCATCACCAAAGCAGCAAAGGGTTACGGCATCAATATTGTGGTATTTATCTCCAAATGCAATACCTGCCCCTAATGGAATTTGACCTCCAACAATACCATGTCCTCCATAAAAACGGTACTCCTTTGAGAAAATGTGCATGGATCCTCCAAGTCCTTGGGATGTTCCTGTGGCTTTCCCATACAATTCTGCCATAACACGCTTAGGGTCTTCTCCCATTCCTATAGGTTGCACGTGGTTACGGTAAGCCGTGATCATTTTGTCCTTGGTTAAATCCATGGCATGTAATGCTCCAGCCAATACAGCTTCTTGACCATTATATAAGTGAAGAAATCCTCTTACTTTTTGTTGAATGTAAACAGCAGCAAGTTTGTCTTCAAACTTTCTCCAAAACAACATGTCTTCATACCATTTAAGGTACACTTCTTTGGTTATTTTTTGCATTTAAGTAAATATTAAAAAAATAATTTCTGTAAAGCCTTTTGCAAGGCTAAAGAATAAAAATACCTCTTTTGAAAAAAAGAGTTAAACAATTAACAAAAGTAACACTTTAGTCACTAATGAAAAAACTGTAAATCGTAAAATTTTTATAGAAGTGTTCAATAAATAGGTATTGGGCTGTTTACAACACCGATTTATCAAAAACCAAAGGCAGTAAATTAGCTAAGGAATGCGACTTGACCACCTTTCCGGTTTCTCCCATAAAATAAATTTCTATGGGTGCATCCTGTTTTACTTCATATTCTGCAATGGCTTGCCTACAAGCTCCACAGGGAGGTATTGGCGTAATGGTTTGATGGATTCTGGAACCTGCTATAATGGCCATTTTTAAAATTTTAACCTCTGGATATTGGGAACCTGCATAAAATATGGCTGTACGTTCGGCACACAGGCCAGAAGGATAAGATGCGTTTTCTTGATTGGAACCTAAAACAATTTGCTTGTTTTCCAATAAAATGGCTGCTCCTACACTAAATTTGGAATATGGGGAATACGAATTTTTTCTCGCTATGGCAGCTTGATCCATTAATTCTATGATATCTGTTGGCAATTCGTCTATGTGATCGTAAACGGTTAACGTCGATTCAATTTTTATGTCTTTCATGGTGTTTGAAATATACTTAAAGATAACAATCCTATTTCAGACAAAAAAACTATTGCTTTTGGCAATAGTTTTTTTGTCATTCTGAGCAAAGCGAAGAATCTTATTATAATTAGTTATGAATGAAGTCTTCATTTGCAAGTTTTTTGTAAATGTACCTATTAATATTCTGAATAAGCTTCTCTATCAATATTAAAGGTTAAGGAAAAACGCAAGGTGTTTTCCAATGGGCTAGGTACTTTGGATGCTGAAAATAAATAGGACAAATCAATTCCTATCACATTGTATTTAAATCCAGCTCCAATGGCAAAAAACTGTCTGGCCCCTTTATCTGGACTCTCATGAAAATATCCTGCTCTAAAAGCAAAGGAGTCTTGGTAGTAATATTCGGCTCCTAAGGCCCAAGTCCATTCCTGCATTTCTTCGCTGAAACCTCCTGGTGCATCACCAAAGGATTGGAACATGCCTTTTAAAAAGCTTACATCGTCATCTTTCCCTTCTATAATATAATTGGGCTCGTAACTGATTTCATTATCTATGGATGGATCATATTCTCCATTATCATCTACATCTTCATATACACGTCTTTCCCCTCTAATTGGCGGTGTAGGCACCAATAGTTTTGTTACCTCTCCCGTTAGGGATATTTTGTTGAAATCGTCCAAAATAAAGTCGAACCCTCCTCCTAAACGCAAAGTCGTAGGTTGGAAGTTTTCCTGACCTCCTGCATCATACTTAAATTTAGGCCCTATATTTTGAATGGCAAAACCTAACCTGGTACGGCCATTAAAACTATTGTAAGCCTCCTCTTCACTTTGGTAGTACCCAGAAATGTCCACACCAAAGGTACTTGCTGCCTTGGCATCTTGCGTGTCATCTATTTTTAAATCGGAATTTAAATAACGCATGTTTACTGCCATGGCAAATTGGTCGCTCAACCTTAGCGCATAAGAGACATCCAAAGTAAATTCATTTGGTTTTTTAATTAATTCTTCTGAAAATTCATCTTCAACAAATTCAATCTCACCCAAAGAAAAATATTTAAAACTGGCTCCAAAAGCACTTCGTTCGTTCAATCTATTGAAATAGGTAAGGTTTCCTAAAAAAATATCATTTACCAATTTACTTAAATAGGGCGTGTAACTAATAGCAACACCTTGCTTGGTTTCAGAGAAGGCATATTTAGAGGCATTCCACTGCTGTGAAAACCCATCCACAGAGGTAGCGACCCCCATATCTCCCATAGATGCCGAACGCGCATCTGGAGCAATCAATAAAAAAGGAACACCTGTGGTAATGACTCTGGAATCATAAGGATCTGGGGTTATTTCTTCAACAATATTCTGGGCTTGTATTTGAGTAGCAAAAAAGAATGCTGATAGGATTAAAAAAGATTTCTTCATGAATGTTGTTTATTTAGCAAATATAAATTTTTATTATAGTATAACAAGTTTCTCTATTTTTTCTACGGTTTTGTTCAAGGCTGCCGAATGTACTGTAAGTTTGTAAATATATACGCCTTTACCTATTTTATCTCCAAAATCGTCCCTCCCATCCCAAATAATCTCACGGGACAACGAAGAAGCTCCATTATCACAGCATTCACCCGTATTGGTTTGCCCACTTAAAGTTCTAACCAGTTTTCCTGTAACGGTAAATACCTGCACTAAAACGTCTAAAGACTCCGAACTATTGTGATTAAACCAAAATTCGGTGTAATTAACAAAGGGATTTGGATAATTTAAAACATTTTCGATGATCAACTGCTGATTCTCGTCATAAACCACAAATTGAATTTCTGTGGTGGAAGAATTATTGTAAACATCCCATGCTTTAATGGTCATGGTATGCAAACCTGGCTCTAAATCCCTTAAAGGATAATTTACAACGCCTCGTTGGTAATCGTCCAGTTCTGTTTGGTAATAATCGTTTAAGATAAATGGATTTGCTTCATCTCCATCTAAAATCCCAACAATATCATGTCCTATGCCACTAGCGGTATTGATCCCATTTTCATCTTCCAATTTAACCAATAAATTAGGGGAACTGTTTGTAATTCCTCCAGACACAAAACTTTCGTCATTCATATAGGCAGCAATAACAGGTCCTATATTGTCTTCTGGTGCGTTTGGGTTAAGCCCTCCTATTTGCACTTGATTGACACTTGCCCCAGCTTGGTCTTCCAATGCACCATCTTTTTTTGCATAAAAACTCACCTTGCCATAACCTACAGGAATACCTATATCTCTTGGAACAACAAATTCAATGTCGAATTGACCGTTTGTTACAGTTGATTGCCCTCTAAAAATAATAGGCCCTAAGGTTTCAAAATCCATAATAATCAATTGTCCCCCATCCCTAACACCATCATTCCCCAAAGTCTGTCTTTGAATATTTTTATCGTATATCGTGGTTGATAACACCCCATTGTAATTTGTAAGGGTGTTTCCAGACAAATCCACAACTTCACCGGATAACTTCACCCGACTTAAAGCCTGTAAAACATCTGTAGTTCCTGAAATTGGGGCATCGTTTATTTTTGTTAATACAATATTAGGTTGTGGAAAAGCCAGTTTCATGGCTGGATCTCCTATAAAAAACACCAAGCGCCTTTGCAAGGTGCTGGAAATAGCAGGATCTATTTTGGTAAGCCTTAAAGATTCTGCCATACTAGGGTACTCATGATCCGGATAGCTATCATTATCGCTATAAGAAAACAAATACTCTTCCAAAACTGTATTGAATGCGACACCAACCTGTACAAATATTTGTCTGGTTGTGGTAATTAAGCCAATGGCTCCCCCATCTTTATTCCAGTAGGTATACTCTCCTGCTGTGGGACGTAAGGGGTTGTCAAATTTGGTAAACTCACAGGTTACTGTTACAAAGCAATTAAGTTTGCACACATTATTTAGTTCTTGTGCATCAGGTTTGGTAAAAACACGCTCGTGAGCCAAACCATCTTCTCCTCCATGACCAAAATAATTCACAACCAAAGCACCTGTCTCGAGAGCATTCTTAATGGCCACGTTAACTGCAGGATACCTATCGCCTCCAGCAGACGATTCTTGCTGAAAAGCATCTAAATGTATTTTGGTAACATTAATGAAGGGTTTTTCAGCAGTTACCTCATCCCCAATTTCATCAGTGGTTTCTTCAAGTATCTCTTCCCATGCTTCATTGACATCATCTGAAATAACCACAAAATTATTTCTCCAACTTCCAAAAGAGGCCTCTATGTAATACCTTTCAATTTTATCAACCAATTCTGTGGCACTTTGATAGTTTTCTGCCAAGATCCTACCCACTGCTATATCCAATTTATCTGAAATGGACATGTCTCCTTCATTAAAATCCATCATACCGTAAAAATCGTCAGAAATAAACGAATTGGTTAAATTGAAACTGTTATATGCATGCCAAGAAGGTACTAAATTGGTGTTGTTGGGAATTCGGTCTTTATAATCGAAGGAGCCATCACCAAACAAACACAGGTATTTTAAACGTTTATCCGGGGAGCTGGCATTGTCATACACATATTTTACCAAATTCCTTATGGCTCCAATATCTGGATTGCTGGTACTAAACTCTGCATAAATTTCATTTAAGGTAAGCACTTTTACATTCAAATTGTTGTTAACCCTATTAATTTGTGCCAGTCTTTCTGCTTGCCCTTTCAAACTTGTTGGTGTAACAATGATATAATCGATATCTATGGTTTCCCCTTGTGCATTTTTAAAGATGTTACCTTTGATATTTTGATTGTACACCGTAGAGTTAGCTGCTAAAATGGGTTCATAATAATTTAAAGGGGTTACTAAAGCATAAGATTTTAAAGTCCCTAAAGAAGAGGTAAAACTTAAACTTGGACTGTTGTCCGTATTTACCAAATTTGTAACATTATAAATGTCCGTAACATTCCAAATCTCATGAACTTGAGATGTATTGGTAACAGTATACTGCCCTATTCCAGACATTTGGGTTACTGCCTTGTTTTTAAAGGTAAATTGTTGCCCTGAAAATTTCAAAGCCCTGGTTGCTTCAAGCGATACGTAATCCACATATGCCAAGGCCGAAGGGTTTGAGCCTCTATCGTATATTAAAGACACAGAGATATTTGATGAATTAACAGAAACATTATTATTAAAACTAGCTTCCGTTGCCAGGTTGGAGTCTGTAATTGCCAACAAGGGTAAAGTGGTAATGTTATCATTGTTCACCTTAACAGTCATGGAAGTTGGGGTTTCTGATGTACCAGCAACAAAAACTTTTAAATTCACTGGCTCTGTGGTTACCAAATCCGGAAAACTAAAATCGAAGGTTTTAACATCCTCCACATCAAATTTATCTCCAAACCAACGTCTTCCAACGCTCACTAAGTTGTATTCGTCCAATTCATGGTATCTATAATCCTGAAACGTATTAATATCCAAATCTATTGGTCCCGTTGGCTGCATAAAAGGCTGGATGCGTTTGCCGTTTCCGGGACTTACATTTATATAATAATAGGTTTTATCTGTATAACAATTAATATGTGTATTGCTTTCCTCATTGAATTCATGAGGCCCTTGTGCATAAAACAGGATATAATCGCTGTCATGAAACACGCCATCGCTTTCTCCTATAATTCTTATGGCATTTTCATTGATATCAATGGGATAGGGCTCCGAGTTGGCATAAGGAATCATATTCCCACCATTACCATAAAGCTTTAAAGTCCTTGGATCGATATTATCTACAGGGATCCCCATTTGAGACAAGAAATTTTTACTTATTTTATGTACTCCTGTTTTGTCCACATAAAACTTGTACCATTGCCCACTACTCAAAACAGAATTTGTGATGGCTCGTTGTTGTCCGCGTCTATTTGTAATCAATCTACCATTGGAATAGCTCACCGTAAAAGAGGTTACTTTTTTAAAACTCCCATTGGCTTCCTTAATTATTGGGGACATCACAAAATAAGCGTACATATCGTCCCTGGCCATAGAGGTTTTCAAACTGTAGGTCAATCTGGAAGGAATGGTTTCAATAGCCAACTGCTTCAAATCCCTTCTTGACATGGTAGCAAAAGTAACATTTTCAACACGTACCGAAGAAGGATCTACGGCTTGGCTAACCTGCCACTGCGATACAAACTGTAACCCATCGGAATCACTATAATTAAAATTGGCTTCATTAAAAGAAGGCACTGTTACAGAATAAGTGTCTGCAGTCAAAATCTTATCTCCTTTCCAAACAATCTGAAATTGCTTTTGTTGGGAATGGATAGCTAAGCTTGCAAAAAAGGTTAGGAATAAAAATGTCTTTTTCATTGATTAAATAACGTGAATAATTGATTGTTAGTATGACAAAGCAAACAATTTTAACAAACGTTTCAAAATTACAATAATAATTTATAAAAATACACGTTATTTAAACACAAATTAACGGTATAAAACGCAAAAAACATCGTTATAACGCTCAATAAATAGGATGAAATACATAAATTTTTAATCAAATTTTACATTTTATCTTGTATTATTACCGATATTTCTTATATTGCGTCACCAAAAATATTATAAGCTTACTTAAAAGTATGGATATGAAAAAAGTAATGGCATTCAAGATTTTGTTGTTAGTAACAATATCTTTAACTACGATTGGTTGTAAAAGATCATCGAGCTCTAACAGCTCCAGAGCTACTGGTTGGGACATAAACTCCAGAGATGGTGGATTCCAATACAACACACAATTTAAAGAACAAGAAACAGCTCCTGGATTGGTGTTTGTGGAAGGTGGTACGTTTACCATGGGTCGCGTTCAGGACGATGTAATGCACGACTGGAACAACACGCCTACACAACAACATGTTCAATCGTTTTATATGGACGAAACGGAGGTGACCAATAAAATGTACATGGAGTACTTAGATTGGTTAAAGAGAATATATCCGCCATCTGAAGAAAATTATAGAGCCATCTACATTGGTGCCTTGCCAGATACCTTGGTTTGGAGAAACCGTTTGGGCTATAACGAAGTCATGACAGAAAATTATTTACGTCATCCAGGCTATGGCGAATATCCTGTTGTAGGTGTAAGCTGGATTCAAGCTGTTGAGTTTGCTAATTGGAGAACAGATCGTGTTAATGAAATGTATTTGGAAGAAGCTGGATATATTACTAGGGATGCTAAAATAGCTAGTGTAGAAGCTGGACAAACATTCAACACAGATACTTATATTAATGCACCAACACAAGTTTATGGTGGTAACGACAGTATTACAAGTCCTCAAAATACTAGAAGAAGAGTTCAAACTACTGCTAGTGGAGATACCATTAATGTTTATGCTGGAAGAGAAACAGGTATCATTTCTCCAAGTTACAGACTTCCTACTGAAGCCGAATGGGAATATGCAGCCTTAGGCTTAACAGAGTTACGTAGTTACAACATTTACAGAGGTAGAAAAAAATACCCTTGGGATGGACAATACACACGTTCTGGAAAACGTAAGGTAAGAGGCGATCAATTGGCCAACTTTAAACAAGGTAAAGGTGATTACGGTGGAATTGCTGGCTGGTCTGATGATGGTGCAGATATCACCAACCAAGTAAAACAATACGAACCAAACGATTTTGGACTTTACGATATGGCTGGAAACGTGGCCGAATGGGTTGCTGATGTTTACAGACCTATTGTGGACGATGAATTCAACGACTTTAACTACTATCGTGGTAACGTATATACCAAAAATGCCATTAGCGAAGATGGAACGGTTAAAATTGTAACAACAGACGAAATTGTATTCGATACCTTACCTAACGGAAAAGTAATTGCAAGGGATTTACCTGGAGAAATTGCGCAAGTGCCTGTGGATGAAGATGAAACCTATTTAAGACAAAACTTCGACAGAAGCGATAACAGAAACTTTAGGGATGGAGACAAACAATCATCACGTCAATACAGAGAAAGCTTTAGTGAAGAAGATGGGGTTACTACCGAAACTTCCATGACAAGTAAAATGTACAACTCCCCGAAACACAATATTGATGTAGATGATTCTACAGGTGCCTTAATCAGGGAATATGATAAATCAAACAAAAGAACCTCATTAATCAACGACGAAGTTCGTGTGTACAAAGGTGGTTCTTGGAAAGACAGGGAATACTGGTTAGATCCAGCGCAAAGACGTTACTTCCCACAAACTATGGCTACAGATTACATTGGCTTTAGATGTGCCATGTCTCGTGTAGGTTCTAAATCCAAAAACAAGAACAAAACTAAAAACTAAGAATTTTCATAACTTTTAAAAAAGTCCTAACAAATTGTTAGGGCTTTTTTTTATACTTTTATTTCATGAACATAGAACAACTCCATACGCTTTTTTTAAAGCATCCATCTGTTTCCACAGACACCAGAAAAATTGTCAAAAACGATTTGTATTTTGCCCTTAAAGGCGACAACTTTAATGGCAATGCCTTTACCCAGCAAGCCTTGGACAAAGGCGCTTCCTTTTGCATTATTGACGACAACACCTATGCCTTAAACAAACAATGTATTTTGGTGACCGATGTTCTAAAAACACTTCAGGAATTGGCGCATGTTCACAGAAAATATCTAAACTTGCCAATTATTGCCCTAACCGGAAGCAATGGCAAAACAACCACCAAAGAATTAATACACGCTGTACTCTCCCAAAAATATAAAACCTCAGCAACTGTTGGCAATCTTAACAACCATATTGGCGTGCCTTTAACCCTTTTAAAAATGACCAAAAACACAGATATTGGAATTGTTGAAATGGGAGCCAACCACAAAAAGGAAATAGCGTTTCTTTCCAACATTACACATCCCGATTATGGGTTGATCACCAATTTTGGAAAGGCACACCTGGAAGGCTTTGGAAGCATAGAAGGTGTCATTGAAGGAAAATCGGAACTCTACAAACATTTAATTGCCCATAACAAAACCATTTTTGTAAACTCCAATGACCCCATTCAATTGGAAAAAAGCAAAGAAGCCAAAACCATCAGGTTCGGGTCCAGAAAAACAGATGATTATGAAATTTATTTTAATAGTGCCCAACCAAATGTAACTGTTACTTTTAATAATGTTGAAATTAACAGTCAGCTTATTGGCGAATACAATTTCAACAATATCGCTGTGGCCATTGCCATAGGTGCTTATTTTAAAGTAGATGAAAAACAAATAAAAGAAGCGATTGAGAATTATGTGCCAAACAACAACCGATCTCAAATTATCGAAAAAGGGACAACCAAAATAATCCTGGACGCCTACAATGCCAATCCCTCAAGCATGACAGTGGCTTTACAAAATTTTGGGAAATTGGAAGCTACAAACAAAATAGCCATTCTTGGAGATATGTTCGAGTTGGGACAAGATGCCAATAAAGAACATACAGACCTGGCAGCATTGGCAAATTCCTTAAAATTATCGCAAGTGGTTTTTATTGGCGAAAATTTCCACAAAGCCCTTTCAGGCTCTAACCTAACCTATAAAACCTTTGACGATTTTAAAACTGCATATCATTTAAAAACCTTGGAAAATGCCACAGTATTGATTAAAGGTTCCAGAGGCATGGCTTTGGAACGTATCTTAGAGTTATTATAAATTAAAACCAAAATAAAATGAAACTATTTCGCTCGTTTTCACTAACCCTATTTGTTGTATTATTTATAAGTTGCAAAACAACACAAACTCCTGTTGCTACCACAGGCAACCTATCTACTTTTGAAAAACTCGCCTCTATGGAACATGTGTTTAGCATTGAAAAAAGAGAGCCTGTCAGTCATTTCGATGAGAATTATGAAATCTGGTTCGAACAACCCATAGATCACAACAACCTTTCCAAAGGCACATTCAAACAGCGTGTGTTTTTAGGGTTCGAAAATCCATCAAAACCAGTTATCGTGGAGCTTCAAGGCTACGGCATAGGCTCTGAAAAAGCTGGCGAACTGGCCAGTCATTATCAAGCAAACCAATTAAACATAGAACATCGCTATTTTAACAAGTCACGACCAGAAACCATAGATTGGAACACCTTGACCATTGAAAATGCTGCTAAAGACCAAAAAAGAATTATCGATGCCATTAGAAAAACCCTCTATCCTGACGCGAAATTTATTTCTACTGGCATTTCTAAAGGCTGCCAAACAACCATGGCGCATCGCAGATATTTCCCAGACAATGTCGATGCCTGCGTTTGTTATGTAGGCCCATTGAACTTTGAACGCGAAGACCCAAGGGTTTATGAGTTCCTAAATACAGTAAGTACCCAAGAAAACAGGGACAAGGTAAGGGAGTTTCAAGAATTGTGTTTTGAAAATAGAGCTGCTCTTTTGGAAATAATGAAACAAGAAGCCAAGGAAAAAGAAATGTCCTGGGAATTTGGCGTGGAAAATGCCTTGGATTATACCATTTTGGAATACGCGTTTGCTTTCTGGCAATGGGGAACACCTATTGAAAGCATCCCTAATGAAAACGCTTCTCCAGAAGCTATTTACAAACACCTGATTGATGTGGTTGGTTATGGGTTTTTTGAAGAGAAATCCGTTGAAGCTTTGCAACCGTACTTTTGGGCTGCCTTAACGCAACAAGGTATATATGGTTATGAAACAGCACCTTTTAAACAATATTTAAACACCGAAGACATTTATAAATTCGATTGGGCTTTTCCTGATGGAATCACTAAAGATTTTGACCCCATCCCAATGAAAGATATTCAAACCTTTCTTGATAATTCAGCAGAAGACATGCTCTTTATTTATGGCGAATATGATGCTTGGAGTGCTACTGCTGTTGAATTGAACAAGGATGCAGCCAAACGTGAAGTTTATAAATTTGTATTGCCTCAAGGCAGTCATACAACCAGGATTAAAAGTTTCAGTCCAGAAAAACAAAAAGAAATTTATAACATTATCGATGGTTGGTTAAAAGAGTAACCGCTCTTGTAATTCTTGTTAAATAGGTAGTATATTATCCAATACTGATAGTATTTTCATCAGTTTAAAGTAAAAATGTATATATAATTTAAATTTTGGCTACTTTTAAAGTATGGATAACATATTACAGATTACAGATACATTTATTGAGGAAAACACCCTGTTCCCTGAATTGATTTCAGAATTGAAACAAAGCTTTTCCAATAATGAGGTTTTGGTGCCTTTACGTCATCATCACGATTTTCCCAATCCGGAAGTGAATTCAGACTCCACACTGTTATTGATGCCTGCATGGAAACCCAGTGATATTGCAGGTGTTAAAATAGTAACGGTAAGTCCGGAAAACAGTAGGTATCACCTACCTGCCATTCAAGGAACCTATATTTATTTTGATGCTTTAAAAGGAACCATTAAAGCCATCATGGAAGCCAAGGCTTTAACTGTAAAACGTACGGCTGCAGCCTCTGCTTTGGCATCGTCCTTTCTCTCCAGAAAAGACTCTAACTCATTACTGATGATAGGCACTGGTGCTTTATCCATAAACCTCATAAAGGCCCATGCTGCTGTAAGACCCATTGAGACTGTTTACATCTGGGGAAGACAGTTTAAAAAAGCACAAGCCATAGCCTCCCAACTTAAAAATGAAACATTCGCTGTGCATCCCATTCCAACCCTTGAAGAGAAAATTTCAGAGGTTGATATAATATCCTGCGCCACCTTATCTAAAACCCCTCTGGTTTTAGGCAAATATTTAAAACCGGGACAACATATAGATTTGGTTGGTGCCTATAAACCAGATATGAGGGAAGCAGACGATGACACCATAAAAAAAGCATCTGTATTTATCGATACCTATCAAGGTGGATTAAAAGAAAGTGGTGATATTTTTATTCCATTACAAAGTGGTGTTCTAAAAGAAAAAGACATTAAAGCAGATTTGTTTGAGCTTTGCTCAAATCAAAAATCGGGAAGAAAGAATATTGAAGAAATAACTCTATTTAAGTCTGTGGGTCATTCCCTGGAAGATTTAACAGCCGCAACCTATTATTATAATAAATTTAAAAATGAGTGATACTTATTTAAACATACGCAACAAAACCCAATTTAAGCCTCATCCTAATTGGCTTGAAATAAAAACCATAGACATGCATACGGATGGAGAACCCCTTCGGGTTATTATCGATGGGTTTCCCGAATTAAAAGGCAATTCCGTATTGGAGTATCGCAGGTACTGTCAACAAAATTTCGACCACCTACGTACAGGCTTAATGTTTGAACCTCGTGGACATGCAGATATGTACGGCTGTATTTTAACACCCCCAAACGATGATGATGGCGATTTTGGAATCATCTTTTTACACAACGAAGGCTATTCTACCATGTGTGGTCATGCCATTATTGCCATTTCAACGTTAGCTGTTGAAATGAATTGGATAGACGTTAAAGAAGGTGATAATATCTTAAAAATTGATGCACCTTGTGGTCGGATCACTTCCTATGCACATGTTAAAGAGGGAAAAGTAACTGGTGTCAGGTTTCATTGTGTACCAAGCTTTGTGGTAGGCTTAGATAATAAAGTACATGTTAATGGGCTGGGCGAAGTGATTTACGACCTAGCGTATGGAGGTGCTTTTTATGCCTATGTGGATATGGCTAAAAATAATTTCGATTTTAATTTAAAGCCTGAATCCTATCGTTCCTTGATTTCAAAAGGGATGGATATTAAACAGGCTGTCATGGAAAACAACAAAAAAATTGCACATCCCTTTGAGGAAGATTTAAGCTTTCTTTATGGTACTATTTTTATAGACAACAACAAACAAGCATCTGGTGCTGACAGCCGTAATGTCTGTATTTTTGCCGAAGGTGAGGTAGACAGATGTCCAACAGGTTCCGGTGTGTCAGGAAGAATGGCTATTCACAAAGCCAGAAATGAAATCACGTATGGAGAAGTCATGACCATTGAAAGCATAACGGACTCTGTATTTAAAGGCTCTATAATATCTGAAGAAAATTATGGCCCGTTTAAAGCTGTTATTCCACAAGTTGAAGGAACAGCTCACATAACAGGCATACACACCTTTGTTATAGACCCAAACGACCCGATGAGGAATGGCTTTATATTAAGATAAAGAAGTCATAAGGGTTTCAATCTCATCAATTTCTATCGGCATGGCTTCTGTTAAGTTGATGTTTCCTTCTTTGGTGATTAAATAATCGTTTTCCAAACGGCAACCAAGCCCTTCTTCAGGAATATAAATCCCTGGTTCGCAGGTTAAAACCATGCCAGCCTCCAAGGGCTTGGAATACAATCCCACATCATGCACATCCAAGCCTATATGATGTGCTGTTCCATGCATAAAATATTTTTTATATAAAGGTTTTTCAGGATTCTGATTAGCAACATCCTTGGCGTCTAACAATCCCAATTTTATGAGTTCGGTTTCAACCAATGTTGCCATCTGTGTTTCATAATCAGGAGGTAAAACGCCAGGTTTCAATAACTTACTGCCCTCTTTTAAACAATGCAAAACAGAACTGTAAACCTCTTTTTGTCTTTTGGAAAAGCTCCCATTTACTGGAAAACATCTGGTGGTATCGCTGTTGTAATTGGCATAGCAAACGCCAAAATCCAAAAGAATCATCTCACCATCTTTACAAACGGCATCGTTGGTGTTGTAATGTAAGGCACATGCATTTTTACCAGAAGCCACTATGGGCTTAAAAGCATGTCGCGTGGCACCAGATTTAATTAAATTGTATGCTAATTCGGCTTCCAACTCGTATTCTTTCATAAGGGGCTTGCATGCTTTCAACACACGTTTAAAAGATGCCACACTAATGTTGGCAGCTTCTTGCATTAAAGCGATTTCCTCTTCCGATTTTATAAGCCTTAACTCTCGGGTAATTTTGGCTGCCCGATGGTACTCATGTAAAGGGTATTTTTCCTTGCACCAAGCAATCATTCGGTCTTGCTGGGTTTGCTGGTTGTATGTCACACGCTTAATGTGCTCGTTATGCCCCAAATAAATCCCATCGGCTTCAAAAGCCATAAGCTGAAGGGTTTTCTCGAAATCCTGTAACCATTCCACACGGTTGATTCCTGAAATATCTGTGGCTTGCTCCTTGGTTAATTTATCGCCATCCCAAATCTTAATGTGCTCATTGGTCTCCTTTATAAACAAAATTTCACGATGCTCCTTTTTATACGCATCTGGATACATAAGCAAAATGGTTTCCTCCTGGTCAATACCACACAAATAAAACAAATCGTTGTTTTGGGCAAAACCCATCACATCGTCTGCATTGTTGTGCTTCACATCATTGGAAGTTAAAATTGCTAAGGTGTTTGACTTCATTTTGGAAACAAAGCGCTTTCTATTGGTTATGAATAAGCTATTTGAAATAGGATGATATCTCATGTTTAAAAAGTTCTATCTGGATGAAACGGATTTAAATCTAAAATGGTTTTTTTATCTGAAATAACCTCAGAAACCAACTTCCCGGTGGCTGTTCCCATACTCCAACCCATCATGGCATGCCCTGTGGCTATGGTTAAGTTATGGCACTTTGAAGATTTACCTATATATGGCAACCCATCAGGGCTAACTGGACGTAAGCCTGAAGCGGCATCGTTTTTTTCTGCCTGGGACAAAGTGACTTCTGGATAATAGGAATGGGCTGCCTTGGCTATGGCTTCCACCCTCACCTGATTGATACTGTCGTTTATTCCAGCTATCTCCATGGTACCTGCAAAACGTGTAAACCCATTCATGGGTGTTACAGCCACTTTAGCTTCCGCTAAAATGGAAGGAATGCTAATACCTGTATCTTGATGGGTATTGATGCGATAGCCCTTTCCTGCTTGAAGCAATAATTTTAATCCTAATTTTTTGCTTAATGTGGCACTCCAAGAACCTGCAGACAAAACAAATTCATCAGCTTTTAAGCTTTGATTCTGAGTTTGAACAGCTTCAATTTTTCCGTTCTTGATAACAAGGCCCTCAACCTTTTCATTTGAAAAAAAAGTGACTCCTACGGCTTTTAAATGTCCTTTCATCTCTGTCATAAACTCATGGGGAGTCGTGTGGGAATCACATTTATAATAGGTAGCACCTTTAACGTTTAACCTGGCATGTGGCTCTATAGTTTTTAAATCTTCTTGGCTCATTTCCCGGACGTCCAAACCTTCGCGCTTAGCCAAATGAGCTATTTCAATTTCTTCCTCCAACATCTTGTCGGTTTGACACAACATGAGCAAACCCTTTTTTTCGTAATGAAACGTAAAATGTTCCTCTTGTTTAATGTCATCATACAAATCCTGACTTAACAAAGTAATGGCCTTAATGGCCGGAATGGCTTTATTGACATGATTGATATGACAAGATTTATTAAAAGCAAGGGTCCATTTAATGAAGTCTGGGTCCAAACGAGGTTTTATATATAAAGGACTTGCTGGGTTAAGCATCCATTTTAAGCCTTTTTTCATGACTCCTGGAGCAGATAGTGGCACCAAATGACTAGGTGACAAATAACCTGCATTTACATAAGAAGCACCAGCATCCATATTCGATTGATCGATAATGGTCACCTGATGGCCTTCCTTTTGAAGATAATAGGCAGAACACAACCCGATGATGCCTCCTCCGATAATGATTACTTGTTTTGACATTGAGTTATTGACTTGATGTATTATGTAATTATTCCGTTTCTAACTTATTTAGTTTAATAATTGAATATTTATTTTAATGATTTTAAATATTCCAAAGATTCACTTATTAAAGGTATTAAATCTTCTTCTGAAATCTATTTTGTATCGTTTAAAATTTCTATGGGGAAAATGGCTTAACAGCTTCTTTAAAAAACTATTGAAATTTTAGCAAAAGATGCTTTTTTTAAGCGAACCAAACAAGCATCGCTATCATGTGATGCTGTCAAGGGAATTGATTTAATAATTTGATATGCTATCACTTTGGTTGCCTCAATTTTTATGCTATCGTAAATAACACAACATCTACAGCCTATTTTTTGTTCTATACTTTAACTTTTCAACAAATTCTGACTTAAGCATCTTTAAATGATTTTAACAATTCATGAAATCATTGACATTTTAAATCACCTGAAAACCATACGCATAAGGATCATCTTCTGGATCTATGCTAATGGTATTATGCCCATAAATCTTAGCCCAACCCTGTATGCTAGGAATAATGGCCAAGGTCCCATCTAAAATGGTTTCTTTTTCCACACGTCCAACAAACTTGCTTCCTATAAAACTCTCGTGAACAAAATCTTCTCCAATCTGCAAATGTCCTTTAGCATATAATTGGGCCAATCTTGCTGAAGTACCTGTACCACACGGACTCCTATCGATGGCTTTATCTCCATAAAACACGGCATTTCTTCCAGAAGACCTTGGGTCAATTGGTGTACCTGTCCACAACATATGCGTCACATCCTTAATGGTTTCATTTTCTGGATGAACAAAACGGTTGGGATAACTTTCATTGATACCTTGTCTGACCACTTGCGAGTATTGTATGATTTTTGAAGCAGAAAAATCCTGTACTCCCGAAAAATTCTTTTGTGGATCTACTATGGCATAGAAATTTCCACCATATGCCACATCAAAAGTAATTTCTCCCAATTCCGGACAATCAATGGTCAAGCCTTCGGCTGCCAAATAACTTTTTACATTGGTTAGCTTTACCCAATCCACCTTGGTTCCTGTTTGCTGATATTCAATTTCAACCAAACCAGCTGGAGCTTCCATTCTAATTTTTCCGGGAATTTTTGGGATTACCAACCCCTCCTCTATAGCAATGGTAATAGTACCTATGGTACCATGACCACACATGGGCAAACAACCAGAGGTTTCTATAAACAAAATGGCAAAATCGTTTTCTGGATCGTGCGGAGGATATAGAATACTTCCACTCATCATGTCGTGACCACGAGGCTCAAACATAAGTCCTTTCCTAATCCAATCATATTCTTTTAAAAAATGCTGACGCTTTTCGCTCATGGTCTTTCCAACCAAGTCTGGGCCTCCTTCTTTAACAACTCTTACCGGATTGCCACAGGTATGCGCGTCTATGCAAACAAAAGTGCTTCTACTCATTTTATATGCTGTCTGTGGTTTGTTTGTTATTGACCAAACGGGAAATTTTTAAAGGATTTTCGTTCTTCAAAGCAGCTGGCAACAAATCATTGGGCGAATCTTGATAACTAAACGGTCTTACCCATCGTTTAATGGAATGAATACCAACGGCTGTAAAACGGCTATCGGTAGATGCTGGATAAGGACCTCCATGAACCATGGACGGACAAACCTCTACTCCTGTAGGAACACCATTATATATAATACGTCCTACACGATTTTTAAGGGCGTCAATGACGTCAGGATACTGCGAAGCTTCGTCGCTTTCTGCAATTAATGTTCCTGTTAATTGACCTTCCAATTTCGAAATAATTTGCTCCAATTGTTCGGCATTTTCACATTGAACCACCATGGAATAGGGCCCAAACACCTCTTGATGCAAGGTCGTGTTTTTTAAAAATGTAGCTCCTTCAACTGTGGTAACGGTTTGTCTGGCATAATTTGATTGTACTTCTGAGTCATATTCTGCCACAACAGTTAACTCTGGTTGTGACAAGGCTTTTTGCCTGTTGTTTTCATAAGCCCCTATAATGTTTGGGTGCAACATGCAAGATGGCTCTATCTTCACAATTTCATCAGATAAATCCTGGATGAATTGTGTTAGTTCATCGCCTTGAATACCTAACAACAACCCTGGATTGGTACAAAACTGACCCGTTCCCAATGTAATGGATCCTGCATAAGTTTTAGCCAGCGCTTCGCCTCTATGTCTTAAAGCTTTTGGAAGCATTACCACAGGATTGATGCTTCCCATCTCAGCAAAAACTGGAATGGGTTCTTCACGTTTTGCAGCTAAATCATATAAAGCGCGTCCTCCTCGAATACTGCCTGTAAACCCAACAGCCTTAACTTCTGGATGGGACACCAATTGCATGCCCACCTCTATGCCACTACTGTTTAAATTTGAAAAAACGCCGTTTGGCATACCCGTTTTTTCGGCTGCTTTAATGATGGCCGAAGCTACCAATTCCCCTGTTCCAGCATGCATGGGGTGTGATTTAACTAAAACTGGACAGCCTGCTGCCAAGGCAGCAGCCGTATCTCCACCAGCAGTTGAATAGGCCAGGGGAAAGTTACTGGCTCCAAATACAACCACTGGCCCCAAAGGCACCATCATTTTTCTAATATCCGATTTTGGCATGGGTTGCCGTTCTGGCTGGGCCGTGTCTATGGTGGCCTCAACCCAAGACCCTTCCTGGACCAACTCGGCAAAAGATCGCAATTGCCCTACCGTTCTTCCTCTTTCTCCCATGGCACGTCCTTCTGGCAAACCGGTTTCTGAACAATATGTTGCAATCAATTCGGAGTCCAGTGCCATGATTTCGTCTGCTATCGCATTTAAAAAGGCCGCTTTCTGCTCCCCAGAAGTGTTTCTGAAAGTTTTAAATGCCTGAGAAGCTAAAGTCACGGCTGCATTTATCTCCTCCTTGGTCGCTTCAGTATAAACAGGCTGGTTTTCAATATGTAACTGTGGATTAAACGTTTTATATGTTTTGGTTCCTGTGGCAGTTAATTGATTCCCAATATAATTTTTTCCTGATATCATAAGATGTATGTCATTCCTGTAAAGACAGGAATCTTTTTATTGATTTAAATTTTGAATTCCACAACACCTGCGAAATAACAAAACCTAATTATTAATAAGTTGTTTTAAATGTTTTTATAATCTGGAAGTGTGGGTCTGTTTTTTACACCTTCTTCAATCACTTTTAAAACATGCTGGCGTTCATCACCTATTAAAGGCAACCTTGGTGCACGAACATGTTCCGTTCCAATTCCAGTGGCTACTTCTGCCAATTTTATATTTTGTACTAATTTAGGGTTTATATCTAACTCTAACAAAGGCATAAACCATCTATAAATATCTAAAGCTTCTTTTAGCCTGCCTGCTTTTTGAAGTTTATAAATAGCTACTGTTTCTGCAGGAAAGGCACAAACCAAACCAGCTATCCAACCGTCAGCTCCCAATAACAAACTCTCAAGGGCTATGGTATCTACTCCTGTCATGATTTTTAATCGGTCGCCAAAACGGTTTTTGATTCGTGTAATGTTGGTCGTATCCCTTGTCGATTCCTTTACAGCTTCAATATTGTCACATTTTAACAGTTCCTCAAACATGTCCATTGTCACTTCAATTTTATAATCCACAGGATTGTTATAGACCATAATTGGCAACGACGTGTTATTGGCCACAGCTTTAAAGTATTCCACGGTTTCCCTATCTCCAGATTTATAGCGCATAGGTGGTAACATCATCAAACCTTTGGCTCCATCCTCTTCTGCTTTTTGCGCAGCATGAATGGCGGCTTTGGTGGTTTGCTCTGCAATGTTTATCAAAACAGGCACTTGCCCTTTTACAATATCAACAGTGGCTTGCGTTAACTGGCGTTTCTCTTCGTCCAGTAAGGTGCTCGCTTCCCCTAAAGTTCCTCCTAGTACAATGCCATGAACTCCGGCTTCCAGTTGGGCCTTAATATTAACCTCAAACATGTTTAAATCCAATTCGTCTGTTTCTGTAAACTTGGTTGTAACTGCTGGCATAACGCCTTTCCATTGAATACTCATAATTTCTGTGTTTTTTGTTAATACAAAATTAATTTGGAAACCTGTAGTTATATAACCCATATTTATCCAGTTATAATATTATATTATCCATTTATTATTAATTAATACATAATTAGCTTAATTTTGTATGTGTATTAAATTATATAAGATGAAAGTCCTTCCATTTAAAATCCCCAAACCTGAATTGGCCGCCTTAATTTATCAAGTGGATAAAGAAGCTTTCTTTTATGATAAACTTCATCAACATGAAGAAATCCAATTGAGTTATATCGTTGAAGGTGAAGGCACTCTTATTGTGGGCGACAGTATCAATTATTACAAGCCTGGCGATGTGTTGGTTATTGGCAGTCAAGTTCCACACGTATTTCAAAGCGATCAAGAACAATATCAACAATCACACATGGTTTCTTTATTCTTTACGGAAACCAGTTTTGGAAAGACCTTTTTTGAATTGGAAGAACTTATGGAGTTACAAGTGTTTTTCAATAGAGCCAAACAAGGTTTTAAAGTGACTTCCAATCACGAAAAAATAATTGCGCTGTTTAACGACATTGAGACAGCCACGAAATTGGAGAGATTTATCATCCTCCTGCAATTGTTAAAACATGTTGTAAATAGCGATTACAAAAGTCTCTCCTCTTTTATTTATGAAAAAAATTATTCGGTTGTTGAAGGGGAACGTTTAAGGGATGTGTTTGATTATACCATGAACAACTACCACCAAGACATAACCTTAGACGCTGTTGCCAATGTAGCAAACATGACCAAGAATGCTTTTTGCAAATACTTTAAGAAATATACCAACAAAACCTATGGGGCATTTTTAAACGAGTTGCGCATAGAACATGCCTGTAAACTCATTTTGTCCAAAAAAAACCATACCATTTCCGATGTGGCATATAAAGTAGGCTTTAACAACATCTCAAATTTCAACAGACAGTTTAAAAAAGTAAAACAGGAAACACCCTTGAGTTTCAAAAAAAACAACGCGTTTCAATAAAGCTCCTAAAAGAGTTGTAGCTGGAATAAAAAAAATCCACACTTTTAGTGTGGATTTTCTATATAAAGTGGGCGCGAAGGGATTCGAACCCCTGACCCCCTGGGTGTAAACCAGGTGCTCTGAACCAACTGAGCTACGCGCCCTTTCGTAATTGGATTGCAAATATAAATTAGTTTTCCATATTGCAAAAGCTTTTTTGAAAAAAAATTAAATTATTTCTGCTACCACAAACGTGCTGCCTCCCACATAAATCAAATCCTTGTTCGTGGCTTCCTTTTTGGCTGCCATGAATGCTTCATTTACACTTAGATAGCTATTGCCCACAAACCCTTCTTTTAAAAATGCCTCTGCCAATAAATCGGCATCCATACCTCTTGGAACATTCGGTTTACAGAAATAATAAGTGGCTTGTTTAGGCAATAGGTCTAAAATACCTCCCAAATCCTTATCATTTACAACTCCAAAAACCACATGCAAGTGTTGAAACGGTTCTTCTTCCAACTGTTTTACTATGTATTTTAAACCTTCTGTATTATGGGCAGTATCACAAATAATTTTGGGCAACTCTTGAAGCACTTGCCACCTACCTTGCAAACCGGTATTTTTTACAACATGCAATAAGCCTTTTTTTATTTGCTGTTCAGAAACTGAAAAGCTGCTCTTTAAAACCTGTATGGTTTGTAGTACGGTTTTGATGTTCTTTTGTTGATAGCTTCCTTTTAAATCGCTTGGATACACCTCTTGTATCAATGCATCTGCAAAATAAATATCACTTTGCTGCCTGGTTGCCACCTCTTTAAAAACTTGTTTGGTTGCCTCCTGCGTTTCTCCTATAACCACTGGCAGGTGTGGCTTAATAATACCTGCTTTTTCAAATGCTATCTGTTCTAAGCTAGTTCCCAAAAATTGGGTATGATCCAAACCAATATTGGTAATAACCGAAACTACTGGTGTGATGATGTTGGTGGAATCCAACCTGCCTCCCAAGCCAACTTCTATAACGGCCACATCTACTTGTTGCTCTTTAAAATAATCGAAGGCCATCCCTGAAGTCATTTCAAAAAAAGATAAATTCCGGGATTCCAAAAAACGGCTGTTCCTTTTAATAAACCCAACAACAAAGGCTTTGCTTACCACTTTGCCATTTACTTTAATGCGTTCCCTAAAATCCTTTAAATGTGGCGAAGTAAACAAGCCTACCTGATAACCTGCTTCCTGTAAAATGGAAGCCAACATATGACTGGTAGACCCTTTCCCGTTGGTACCTGCTACATGGATGGTTTTAATGTGTTGTTGCGGATTGTTTAAATGTTCGGCTAATAAAAGGGAATTTTTTAAATCTGCTTTGTAGGCCGATTGCCCTTGTCGTTGATACATTGGAAGTTTGGAGAACATCCAATTAACAGTATCTTGATATGTCATTATTGCCCTAAATTGAAATTTACCTTTACGAAGCCTATTTGTTTGGCTGGTGCTTTATTGTCTGCGCGCCATTTATGGGATAAGGCTATTTTTTTTGCTGGCTCCAACAAGCAGGCAGCTGTGTTGGTAGTGCCTTTAACACCCGGAATGGCTTCAATAACATCGCCATTTCTATTGACAACGATTTTTACGATAACCATACCAGATTCATTGCAATCTTGCTTATAGACTTTTTTTGTAGGAGCTCCACGCCCTTTTAATCCGTAACCTACACCTCCATTGCCAGAACCTGGCTCCCCAAAATAACTTGCAGCATACGGATCGCCATCCAACTGCCCTTTATCTCCTGCTTTGTTATCGTTGCCTTCGCCTCCAGTATCTTGGCCTTCCGACTTACTGACACCTCCTATTAACGCGTCCAGCTTCTTCTTTTTAGCTTCTTTCTCAGCTTGCTCTTTGGCTATTCTATCAGCTTCTGCTTTAGCCTTTGCTTCTGCTTCTGCTTGCGCCTTGGCTTTGGCATCTGCCACTTGTTTTGCTTTTGCCTCAGCCTCTTTCTGTTTTTTTATGGCTATGGCTTCTTCGTTATCTGCAGTTAAAACATCTTCGACCTTGGTCTTGGATGCTGCTGCCTCTGGCTGCTTTTGTTCCGGCTGTTTTACCGTTTCCTGAGGCTGTTCCTTTACTTCCCTTGGTTCCGACTTAACTGGCTTTGTTGGTTGTACATCGCCACTGCCAAAATCTGTGGTTCCAAAGTTTACAGCAACACCATATTCCTCTGGTGGATCCATATATTGCGTACCAACCACAAACAACAACAAAATAATCAATACAGCAATAAGGGCTGTTAATTTCGCTGAATTACGTTCGTGTATGGTTTCAAAATACTTCATCTAACTCTAATTTGGTTTTACAGCCAAAATTACCTTGAATTTGTTTCTATTGGCAATATCCATCACCTTTACAACATGTTCCACAGGAACAGATTTTTCTGCCCTTAAAACCAAAGTCGGCTTTTCTTCGTTGGATAAAACAGCTATAAGTTCAGACTCCAGCATGCTTTCCCCTACTCGTTTTTGATCTATATAATAGGTCAGGTCTTTTTTAATGCTCACGGCAACCGATTTTTTATTTTCGGTTTTTCCACTGGCCTTTGGCAACAAAATATCTATGGCATTGGTAGTTACCAACGTGGAAGCCAACATAAAAAAGATAAGCAACAGGAATACAATATCTGTCATGGACGACATATTGAATTCTGGCGTGACTTTATTTCTTCCTCTTAAATTCATTAAATAGGTTCGTTTAAGTGATCTAAAAATTCTAAGGAATTCGCTTCCATTTGATACACTACTTTATCTGTTTTAACCACCAAATGATTGTAGGCTATATAACCTATAATCCCAACTATCAATCCAGCAACGGTTGTGGTCATGGCGGTATACAAACCATCGGCTAAAAGCTTGATGTCTATTTGCCCTCCTGAATTGGCTATTTCAAAAATGGAAAGGATCATCCCTATTACGGTTCCTAAAAACCCAATCATAGGCGCTGCCCCAGAAATGGTTGCCAAAACACTCACATTTTTTTCCAGACTGTAAATTTCCAAACGACCGGCATTTTCAATGGCAGTATTGATATCTTCCAAAGGTTTCCCTATTCGCGTAATGCCCTTACTAATAAGTCTGGATACAGGCGAATTTACCTGGGCACACAACATTTGTGCAGAATCTATTTTCCCATTGGAGACATGGTCCTTGATCTGGTTCATAAAATTGGCATCTATTTTGGAAGCTGCCTTGATGGCAAATAACCGTTCAAAATAAATATAAGTGGCAACAATCAACAACACAAACAAGATGGTAATAATGATCATTCCAGCTGTTCCTCCACTCGTTATCAACTCGATAATGGACAAGGTTTTTTCTACAGATTCACCATCGTTAAGCAACTCGGTTCCTTCTTGTGCGTCTTGTAAAAATAAATGTATCATATGCTTTTATTCTATTATTACGTTAATAACGTTTGTTTGTGCTTTAAATTATAATTAGAAAATGGTTCTGGTAAACATAAAGGCTACGGCTCCTACCAAGAAGCCTACCAAAGCCAACCAAGAGATTTTTTTCAAATACCAGAAAAAATCTATTTTTTCCATTCCCATGGCAACTACTCCTGCTGCCGATCCAATGATCAACATACTTCCGCCTGTCCCTGCCGAATAGGCAATAAAATGCCACAATTCATTATCAATAGGTTCCGAAAACATACCCAAACTAGCTGCTACCAATGGCACATTGTCTATAACGGCCGAGCCTACACCCAATAACAACACCACTAAATCCGAAACGCCCTCATGATGCAACTCGGTTCCCAACATAGGCATATGCTCTTGCAAACTGGTTGCAAAACCAAACAAGATTCCTAAAGATTCCAAGGCTGCAACTGCCATTAATATCCCCAAAAAGAAAAGGATACTTGGCAATTCTATTTTGGATAAAGACGCATGCACCGGACTGTGATGCCCTTGGTGGTCGGCATTCTCATCCGTATCAAAAGACAAGGCAAATTTAGAGTTACTGTACAGTTCTGCAAAAATGGCCACAACGCCCAAAGCCAACATCATGCCTACATAAGGAGGTAAATGGGTAATGGTTTTAAAAATTGGCACAGAAACAATACCTCCCAACCCTAAGTATAACATGGTTGCGCTAAATTTGCTTTTTGGCTTATCGGTATCTTCTTCCACATGCTCAAATGTCCCTTTGAAAACCGGAAGGAATGAGGCAATAAACGTAGGTACCAACATACACAATAAAGAAGGTATAAATAAGTATACAAACAAATGTCCTGTTGTAACCTTCTTCCCTATCCACAACATGGTCGTGGTTACATCTCCAATTGGAGACCAAGCTCCTCCAGCATTGGCTGCTACAACTATTAAACCTACATACCAAATACGGGAATTTCTGTCGTGTACCAGTTTCTGTAATATGGATATAAGTACAATGGTGGCTGTTAGGTTATCGATAATGGCCGAAAGGAAAAAAGCCAAAAAAGCAAAAATCCATAAAATGCGTTTCTTGCTTTTTGTTTTCACAAAGCTCTTTATGGTAGCAAAGCCGTCAAAATAATCTATAATTTCAACTATGGTCATGGCTCCCAATAAAAAGACTAATATTTCAGCTGTTTTACCCAGATGGTGCAAGAGGGTCTCTTCCATTAAATGCATCTTTTCCTCATGGTTCAACAACCCAAAATTCTCCAACAAACTATGTTGTGCAGAATCGAACCATTGGGTAAAATGATCCAGCCCCAAAGCTATTAAAGCCCAACAAATGGCCATCATAACCAAAGCAGGAATAAGTTTATCTATTTTTAAGTTGTGTTCTAAAGTAATGGCCAAATAGCCCAGTACGAATACTAATATGATGATTGTTTCCATAAAAATGAACTGTTAAATAAGTTGGCTAAGTGCAATTTCGAATGCAGTTTCGCTGATATCGGTTTTAGAATTGTTTTGATTGTATACGTTTTGAATGGCTTTTCTAATGGTATTCGAAGTGTCGTTAAAAATGGCTTCATCGGTCATTTGAACACGAGCTTCCATAAAATAAGCAAATACACGAGCCATTCCACAATTGGAAATAAAATCTGGAATCAAGCTTACGCGCTTATCTGTATGCTCCATAATGGGTCCAAAAAATATTTCCTTATCTGCAAAAGGCACATTGGCACCACAGGAAATCACTTCCAGGCCACTATCTATCATTTGGTCTATTTGCTGTCTGGTTATCAATCGGGAGGCTGCACAAGGAGCAAATATTTCAGTTTGCATGCCCCAAATCTTTTCATTGATCTCATCAAAAGGGATTACCTGGTCTGCAACCAGCGTATTCCCTGTTTTGGCTAAAAACAAATCGGTGATTTCTTCAAAAGTAAACCCTTCTTCACGTATCAAGCCTCCTGTAATATCTATAATCCCAACCACCTTGGCACCCATTTGTGCCAAATAAAAAGCGGCTGCTGCTCCTACGTTCCCAAAACCTTGAATCACGGCCTTCTTTCCTACAACAGTGCCCCCATAGATGTCATAATAGTGCTTTACGGCTTGGGCAACCCCAAAACCTGTAATCATATCCGCTATGGTATATTTTCTTTTAACACTGGGTGAAAAGTTCGGGTTTTCAATAACCTTGATAACCCCTTGCCTCAACTGGCCAATTCGGTTTATCTTATCGGCTTCTGTAGGTTTGAAATGTCCCGTAAAAACCCCTTCCTGTGGATGCCAAACCCCACTTTCTTCAGTAATAGGGATCACTTCATGGATTTCATCCACATTCAAATCCCCTCCTGTTCCATAGTAACTTTTCAACAAGGGGGAAACGGCTTGGTACCAACGTTCCAATACCCCTTTTTTCCGTGGATCTTTTGGATCAAAATTGATACCGGATTTGGCGCCTCCTATGGCAGGACCGGACACGGTAAATTTTACCTCCATGGTTTTTGCCAAAGACAAAACCTCATTCATATCCAAACCTTTGCGCATACGCGTGCCTCCTCCTGCTGCACCTCCCCTTAGGGAGTTTATCACAGTCCACCCTTCGGCATCTGTTTCTGGGTCTTTCCAATTAAAAATTATTTCTGGTTCTTTGGCTTCGTACTTTTGAAGAAGGTCTTTCATCTGGTGAGAGTCATTTTTTAAATCAATTGAAGAAAATTGAAAAATTAAAACCACACATAATAAGTGAACTTTTAATGAGACAATATTTCATTCGGATGGTTAATTATTAAATGTGAAAACAAATATAAAAAACAAATAGCCTTTCTTATTAAAATTATAATAATTTTAATGATTAAAAATGATTCCGGAACTATGGTCCTGCTTTGCTCCTGTCACACTACTTAGGCAGTTGACGGCTCCTCTTAGTTTTAAAACCCCTAAAAACCCAAATACCAGGGCTTCTTTAAAATTTACCAAGGCCTTGTCTGGAACCACCAAACTGTTGGAGGTCCTGGCTTGAATTTGATGAATTAAAAAACGATGGTAAGCGCCTCCTCCCGTAACCAAGACGGTTGCCTCCTGAGCTTTATTCAGTTCGGTCGCTATTTGTGTGGCTATGTGTTCCACAAAGGTCCTTAAAACAGTCGCTATGGGCAACTGGAAACTATCTATTAAAGGAAAGACCTGCTGTTTCACCCATTCCAACCCCAAAGATTTTGGAGCTTCCTTCTTATAAAACTCCAACCCGTTCAAATGCTGCAACAACTCTTGATGAATGTCCCCTGTGGAAGCTATCTGGCCTTGATCGTCATAGGCCAATCCCAATGAAGACACATAGTGGTTCAATACAATGTTCACTGGACAAATATCGTACGCAATACGCTGTTGCTGGTTTTCGGTGGAGACATTGGCGAAGCCTCCCAAATTCAAACAAAAATCATAATCGGAAAACAACAAAGCATCACCTATGGGAACCAAAGGAGCCCCTTGCCCTCCCAAAGCTACATCCTGGACCCTAAAGTTGCACACCACAGGCAACTGAAGAAGTTCATACAACTCTGGTAAATTCCCAATTTGATAGGTCAAGCCCTTTTCGGGTTGGTGCAAGGCTGTATGCCCGTGCGAACAAACAGCATCAAGCGCCTTGAGCTTGTTGGCTGCTATAAAATCCTGAATAAAGCCTGCCAGATACTCGGTATAATCTTTATCTATCTGCTGTAAATCTTCCATGGATTGAGATACCAAATCCTTCAATACAGCTTGCCAATAGGCAGAATAAGGCTCTGTATGGGCAGCCTCTATATGGTAAGTCCAGGAACCATCATCAAGGCTAAACGAAGCAGCCACCAAATCCACCCCATCCAAAGAGGTTCCAGACATAACTCCTACAACACGGTATTGGGTTTTATTCATATCCTGTAAAAATAACAATCCGTTTTGAAAAAATGCCAATAAAAAAGTATCTTTGTGCACTTTTAAATAATACTTCAATTACAAGAAACTATGGATTTTAACCTTACCGAAGAACACATCATGATACGCGATGCTGCTCGCGATTTTGCGCAAACCGAACTACTTCCTGGTGTGATAGAACGAGATAACACACAAACGTTTCCAGATAGCTTGGTTCGCAAAATGGGCGAATTGGGTTTTATGGGCATCATGGTAGACCCTAAATATGGTGGCTCTGGAATGGATGCCATTTCTTATGTGTTGATCATGGAAGAACTTTCTAAAATTGATGCATCGGCTTCCGTAATGGTTTCTGTAAACAATTCTTTGGTGTGCTATGGCCTGGAGGCTTTTGGAACTGAAGAACAAAAACAAAAATACCTTACCAAATTGGCTACAGGTGAAGTTATTGGTGCTTTCTGTTTAAGTGAGCCTGAAGCTGGTAGCGATGCAACCTCACAAAAAACCACTGCCATAGACATGGGAGACCATTACGTCTTAAATGGTACAAAAAACTGGATCACCAATGGCGGACGTGCAGATGTTTATTTGGTGATTGCCCAAACAGATAGAGATAAAGGCCATAGAGGCATCAATGCATTTATAGTTGAAAAAGGCATGCCTGGTTTTGATATTGGACCAAAAGAAGATAAGTTGGGCATTAGAGGCAGCGATACCCATACCTTACAGTTTAATGACGTAAAGGTCCCTAAGGAAAATAGAATTGGAGAAGATGGTTTTGGGTTCAAATTTGCCATGAAAACACTCTCTGGAGGTAGAATAGGAATCGCAGCACAAGCCCTAGGGATAGCTGCTGGCGCTTACGAACTGGCTCTAAAATACTCCAAAGAGCGCAAAGCCTTCGGAACAGAAATTTCAAACCATCAAGCCATTGCTTTTAAGTTGGCAGACATGGCCACAGAAATTGAAGCTGCAAGAATGTTGGTAATGAAAGCTGCTTGGGACAAAGACCAAGGCAACAATTACGATATGTCCAGCGCCATGGCCAAACTGTACGCCTCACAAGTAGCTATGACACATACAGTTGAAGCCGTGCAAATTCATGGTGGTAACGGTTTTGTTAAAGAATACCATGTGGAACGCTTAATGCGTGATGCCAAAATCACACAAATCTATGAAGGTACTTCAGAAATACAGAAAATTGTAATCTCAAGAGGCATCTTAAAAGACTAAATGTCCTCTTTGTAAAAAAACAAAGTAAAAAACAAGTAGATACCAAAGAGGCTGTCTGAGAAGTGTCATTCTGAATAAAATGAAGAATCTACTTCATATTAAAACAGTGATTCTAAAACAGACGATATTAAATAATATCTATAGTTTCACTAAGAACGATGATAAAAACACTTTTCAAACAGCCTCTTTTTTATGTGTTGATAAAATGCCGTTCGCGAAATCCAACGAAACGCATACAAGCTAACTAGCCTTATTCAAGGGAAGGATGTAACTATCTGCTTCGTGGTATTTTTCAGATTTAATGATGTTCAATAACCAGTCCAAATGATTTTCAGACCGTCTTTTAAAAGGGTAATTTAAAGTTGCTTCCATAATCCTAGTGTTTATAAAATGAGTCAACTTAAAGTTACATGGAGAAAAAATGTCTTAATAATATTTTAGCCCAACAGCAAATTTATTACCCTAAAAAACACCCACTTACAAAAAATAGTACGGACAGCTCGGGAGCTGTCCCCTAAAGCTCGAGAGCTGTCCCTTAAAAGCAAACTTTACAATCTTCCCGTTCTTTTATCTCTCCCACCAAATAACCTTGGTCGTTCATTTTAAAGTCGCAACAATCTATAAATCCTTGTGCTATCTGCTTTCTGGCACGTTGTATCTGAGATTTAACTGTTGCCAAGGGCAAGTCTAGCTGGGCTGCAACTTCCTGTTGTTTTAAACCTTTTATATCAGACAGGTATAAAGGGAGCTTGTATTTTTTAGGAAGGCTTTTAAGGATGCCATGCAAACAGTCGGCTTCTGTGTGTTCTGAAGTGTCTTCTGGATAAACCACCTCTGTGTCGTTATCACTGGCAACCAACTTGTGTTTTCTAAAATAATCCAAAACCGTATATCTGGCTACAGAAAACACCCAAGCCTTCAATTTGGATGCGTCTTTCAAACTATCTTTTTTGGTATGGATTTTTATAAAGGTATCCTGCAACAAATCATCTGCCACAAAATCATCCTGCACTTTACTTAAAATAAAGTGTTTCACATCATCGGCATATAAATTCCAAATGTATTGGGTGGTCATGTTTATAACATTAAAAGCAACAGCTACTTTAGCATAAAATTACTAAAATAGTTGCTGCTTCATTCTTATTTAGCAAATCTTAACAGTTGCAATGCGCACAAGTACAATTGTCACAAGTGCAGTTTTTACAAGTTCCGCTGCTACAACCTTCGCAGTTGCAGGTACATGCTGTTTGTTTCATGGTATATGTTTTAAAGTTTATATAATAGACGTGGCACAGGTAAAAAAGATGCAAAATGGACGCCTTTTTTTTCAATCCATTTCTGCTAAACTATCTATCAGCACACGCAATTCATCGGTAAAATCTTCATAGTCTGACAGTTTACCTCAAAAATCAACCTTATAAAGAAATATTTTTTTACAAAAACTATCTGTATCTATATTATAAATAAAAAGCAATGATAAAAAAGTCCGTTTTAATAGAACAAAAAAGCAAAGTCACTTGTAAAAATTTACAACTTCATATAAAAACCGAAAAACGTGAAGCGAGTATTCCCATTGAAGATATAGGGTTTTTGGTAATAGACAATCCCGAAACATATGTAAGCATCCCAGCCTTAAACCTACTTGTGGAAAACAACACTTCTGTAATTATTTGCAATACCTCACATCTTCCCAATGGCATGTTCCTAAACCTAAATAGCCATCATATTCAACAAGAAATGTTTAAACATCAAATAAATGCCAGTATGCCTTTAAAAAAACAATTATGGCAACAAACCATTAAGAGAAAGATTAAAAATCAAGGCATCTTATTGAACCGAATAACCAACAAAAAAAACACCTTTGAATTTTTGGAATCCAAAGTGTTAAGTGGAGATTCCTCAAATATGGAAGCAGTAGCTGCCAGTTTCTATTGGAAATCGTTTTTTGAACACGATTTTAAAAGGGAACGCTTTGGAGCTTACCCAAACAATTTTCTTAATTATGGTTATGCCATTTTAAGGGCTGCTACTGCTAGAGCCTTATCTGGTAGCGGTTTGCTAAATACCTTAGGCATCCACCATAAGAGTAAATACAATGCTTTTGCCTTGGCAGATGATATCATGGAACCTTTTAGACCCATAGTGGACGAAGCTGTTTATCTAATCATGCAGCAAGATGATGAACAGAAACTTACAACTCCAATAAAGTCTGAGCTCCTCCAAATACTTACCAGAACGGTTTATTTTAAAAAAGAAAAAAGCCCGTTAATGGTTGCATTGCAAAAAACAGCCAGTTCCTTACAACAATGTTATGCTGGCAATAGAAAGAAAATTAAATATCCAGAATTATGGAATTAAACGCTTATAGAGTTATGTGGCTATTTGTTTGTTTTGATTTACCTACCGATACTCCTAAAGACAGACGCAATGCAGCTGGATTTAGAAAAAACTTAATAAAGGATGGTTTTACCATGATGCAATATTCAGTTTACATGCGCCATTGTGCCAGCAGTGAAAGTGCAGATGTGCACGAAAGACGCATCAAGCGCTTATTGCCTCCTTTGGGCAAAGTAAGCGTGCTAAGAATAACCGATAAACAATTTGGAAACATTATGAATTTTTGGGGAAGAGCCGAGGTGCCCAAAGAACCACAACCAACACAACTGGAACTATTTTAAACCGAACGAAACAAATCATCCTCAAACCAGTTTTTGGGGTTTTCATCAATATAGGCATGGATGTTCTTATATGCTTTATCATCTCTAATAATATGATCGTGAAAAGAGCGATGCCAGGCAAACTCCAAAAAACCTGTTTCATGTATTAATTTAGAAGCCGTTGTCTTAAAAGCTCCCATAAGGCTAGACAAAGATTTAATTTTTATTTCTTTCGAAACACTTGAACTATCTATTTCAAGGATTAGGTGCAAATGATTTGGCATGACCACAGAATTATGGATAGACACATAAGGATATTGAACAGGCAACCAACCTAAACGCTCCTTAACAATTAAACCATATTTATTCAATTGCATTTTCTGATTATGACCCTTTTTCGAATTTGATTGATTTGATTTATTGATATCCTCCTGTACGGACAAGTCGCGACTTGTCCCTTCAATAATTTCCCCAAAACAACATAACATATCCTTCACACAAATAGTGACGAAATATAGATGATCACTGGAATAATCAAAACCCTTCATTCTATTTCGTTTTCTGCGTTTCAAATTAAAATTTAAAAAAGATTAATAATAAATATAAAAAATTATTCCCGTACGGACAGCTCGTGAGCTGTCCTTTAAAGCTCGTGAGCTGTCCTTTTAAAGCTCGAAAGCTATCCTCTTAAAAAGAGCTATCCTCTCAAAGCTCTAGAACATGCCCAAATATCTCACCATTTTAAAATTATTATATAATGCCTTTCAAAATCAGATATTTAAAAATGATTCCCAAATTTTATTTAAATTCCCCGTACGGACAGCTCGTGAGCTGTCCGCTTAAAGCTCGTGAGCTGTCCTAAAAAGCCATCCTCATAAAAAAAGAGCAGCTCTTTTATAAAAAAAGAACCGCCCAATTAAATAGATACTTCTCATTATAACAAATTAAATAGAGCAACTTTACCCAATATACCTTTAGTATTAAGTAACTTCTAAAACAAAACCTATTTAAACAACAACCAAAAAATCATTGCTTTAATTATAAAGATTCCCCAAATAGGTATATTTCAAAACAACCTTATGGACTTATTCTTCCTGAGGTAAAAAGTCATCCAATAGTCATTAATTTAAATTGTTATGAACAATATTCTATAACTGGAAAAATCCAAAATAAACAATAAAAATATTGTAATCGTTAAATATGAGAATTGAAAATTAAAATTATTAGCAACTACCACCAAAACACATATTCTATAGAGCTTATTGATAACTAAAAAATATTATCCTAAAATAAGTTTGTCAATTTTCAACAAAATTGATCGTTTACTCATAAAAAATAAATATTTACTTTTTAATTAATTTAAGACTTTTCGTTGTGCCATCAGGGTAAACAAACTTTAAAAAATACATGCCTTTTGCTATATGGCCAATATAATATGAGCCATCACCATTGTCACCATGTAAAGTAGTAACCTCTCTACCATTAATATCAAACAAAATCAATGTTTTGAAACTATCATATTCAGAGTCACTTAAATGAAAGACATCAGTTACAGGGTTTGGGTATATTTTTATTTGCTTAGTCGTGACCTCATCCACCCCTAAAGTCAGACCATTATATTCCATAAGGTCATATTGTCCATCGTTGTGCCTATATCTCATATACAATTTATTGTTATAAATATGAAAAGAATCTATAAACCCATAGGTTTCATAACCTGATGGACTTGCAAGTTCCTGTAAGGTGGTACCATTATATTTAAATAAAACCCGAGCGTCTGTATTGCTTTTATAGACCAAAAACAAATCTGAACCTGCCACATAGGCTTCTCCTGTGTAGCCTTTGTTAAAATTGCTAAACCCAGTAGGGGTTGAAATTTCGGTTAAGGTACTTCCATCGTATTTGTAAAGTGTATAAACTCCAAAAAAATTATAGTAGTTTAAATAAAGTGCATTATCATAAAGTATGGGGTCTCCATAATAGCCTCGTCCAAAAAACTCGTAATTGGGTGGTAGGCTTATTTCTACCAAACTGCCACCTTCTAGCTTAAACAACCTATAGGTATCATCACCTCCTTTATAATAGCGTAGGTAAAGATTGTTGTTGAAAAGGATAGGATCACCCATATAGCCGTATTGGGATTGTTGGTAAGCAGCATCTGCCGGTGCAATTTCGGTAAGCTGTGTCCCATCAAAACCTAATAGCTGAAAAGAACCGTTGTCTTTTTTTGCTCTTATGTAAAGTTGGTTATTATAAAGAATAGGATCGCCAAGATATCCTGAAAATTCATTGCTATAGCCAGGAGGAGAATCTATGGTTACCAAATTGTTGTTTTCAAACTTAACCAGTTTGAAGAGTCCTTCATTATTTATATACTTAAAATAAGGGACGTCATCTATAAGCATCGGGTAGCCCAAAAACCCTCTATTGACACCGTCATAACCCACTCCTCTATAGGGCGTAAGTTGATTAGTGGTTAGGTCTAATAGCGTTAAATCAGAACTATAATCTTCTCCAGAATATTGAAGAAACATATTGTTGCCAATAATCGGAATTTCCTTAAAGAAACTATTGATATTATCTGGAAAATCCAATAACCCAATGCCAGGAGAATCGTTAGTAGCATCATATCCAGGAGGACTCGGTATCTCTACAAGAGTGGTACCATCATACTTAAATAAGACACGTTCTCCACCACCATTTATTTCATAATTAAGGTACATAGCATCTGTTGTAGTAGTAATCATGGCTTTGACCCCACCTGAATTTTGGCCATCACCAAAACCAAGAGGGTTGCTTATTGGGCTTAAGGTTGTGCCATCAAATTCAAAAAGTGTAGTGGATGTATTAAATTGGTTGTTATTATAACCCAAATACAGTTTGTTATTCCACACTACAGGTTTTAATGTAGGCCAAAAAGAGGAAACAGAAATAGCATATCCAGCACTGTTACCATCATAGTTGGCAGGTGACGGAATTTCGGTCAATTGATTACCATCAAAGCGAAACAAGACATTGTTACCGTTGTTTTTTCGATATCTTAAATACAGTGAACCGTTAAACTCTATAGGTGAACTATTGTAACCAAAGGTGTTGTTGTCATAACCTGCTGGTGAGCTGATAGGCACTAAAACTTGAGAGTTAGTAAACTGAAAACTGAATAGCACACATAAAAATAAGAGTAATTTTAAGTTCATAGCACGAAATTTTTAAAATGATTTGAAAAATTTAAATCAACCCTACCGCACTTATTAATAGGGTTTTACATAATTAATAACAGCAATCTTAAAATTAATAATAATTTCCGATATATAGATAATAATTACATAATTGGTATTAAAAATTGTATATTAGGTTGCAATTATTGTATAATCAACTGAAAAACTAGTTTTTATCCTTAAAATTTTTAAATAACCAATAAACATATTCAAAAAAAAAACCTTAATTCCCTATGAGCTGTTCCTAAAATCTCACCATTTTAAAATTTTTATATAATGCCTGTCAAAATCAGATATTTAAAAATGATTCCCAAATTTTATTTAAATTCCCCGTACGGACAGCTCGTGAGCTGTCCGCTTAAAGCTCGTGAGCTGTCCTTTAAAGCTCGAGAGCTATCCCCTTAAAGCTCGAAAGCTATCCTCTTAAAGCTCGAAAGCTATCCCCTAAAGCTCGAAAGCTATCCCCTTAAAGCTCGTGAGCTGTCCTTTAAAGCTCGAAGGCTATCCCCTTAAAGCTCGTGAGCTGTCCTCATTAAAAATCAAAAAATGCTCCAATCTTGCCTTATCATTGCAAAAAAGAAGCATCATTTTAAATTATATTTCAAAAAAATTACTTAAAATCACCGTACGGACAGCTCGAGAGCTGTCCCTACATTAAAAATCAAAAAATGCCTCAATCTTGCCTTATCACTGCAAGAAAGAAGCATCATTTTAAATAATATTTAAAAAAAATTACTTAAAATCACCGTACGGACAGCTCGAGAGCTGTCCTCATTAAAAATCAAAAAATGCTCCAATCTTGCCTTATCACTGCAAGAAAGAAGCATCATTTTAAATAATATTTCAAAAAAATTACTTAAAATCACCGTACGGACAGCTCGAGAGCTGTCCCTACATTAAAAATCAAAAAATGCCTCAATCTTGCCTTATCACTGCAAAAAAGAAGCATTTTTTATAACGATATTTCTACTTAAAATAATGAATATCAGCATCTAACAAGACATCTAATATCGTGTTTTCTAATCTTTAATCAAACCACAACCATCTGTGCCTTCTGCTCCAGGTGGATATAAATATCGTGTTTTCTAATCTTTAATCAAACCACAACCATTGTAAGGGGATTTTTTCCAATGGCGAAAATATCGTGTTTTCTAATCTTTAATCAAACCACAACCAGCAGCTACTACTTCGGTGTTGTTTTTTAAATATCGTGTTTTCTAATCTTTAATCAAACCACAACGCGCGTCTGGGCGTTATGGTTATCCTTGAAATATCGTGTTTTCTAATCTTTAATCAAACCACAACCGAAAAGTGGCGTGTGTTTTTACGTTATCTAATATCGTGTTTTCTAATCTTTAATCAAACCACAACCCCACATGTTGGTTTGGCGTACTTTTTTGAATATCGTGTTTTCTAATCTTTAATCAAACCACAACTGCCGACATTGCTTGTTGACCGCTTAATCCAATATCGTGTTTTCTAATCTTTAATCAAACCACAACCGTAGCAATGCGTGCCTTTAGGACATTACCAATATCGTGTTTTCTAATCTTTAATCAAACCACAACCGTAATATCTTGATGCAAAATGGCAAAACAAATATCGTGTTTTCTAATCTTTAATCAAACCACAACCACTACTAAATACTGGCGCATTGTTGGACCAATATCGTGTTTTCTAATCTTTAATCAAACCACAACCCTAGGTAGACTTGTGTTTTTGAAGCGGGGAATATCGTGTTTTCTAATCTTTAATCAAACCACAACCAATGTTTAGCCACTTGACCTATTACTGCAATATCGTGTTTTCTAATCTTTAATCAAACCACAACCTTCAGCTGTTGGCTCTGCTGCTGCTGGAGAATATCGTGTTTTCTAATCTTTAATCAAACCACAACCAGATTTTTTAATTAATATGCTAATAAAGTAATATCGTGTTTTCTAATCTTTAATCAAACCACAACCAGACTTTGAAGCTGTTACTATATCACCTAAATATCGTGTTTTCTAATCTTTAATCAAACCACAACCCAGCTTCTTCGGCAAGGCCTAAAAGTTCTAATATCGTGTTTTCTAATCTTTAATCAAACCACAACAGAGTAGTTGGAAGATATAATATCAACCAAAATATCGTGTTTTCTAATCTTTAATCAAACCACAACTGATGGTGAAAGTTCGAGTAGTTTTTCTTTAATATCGTGTTTTCTAATCTTTAATCAAACCACAACTATACTTACAATAATCTTGTATCTTTTGATAATATCGTGTTTTCTAATCTTTAATCAAACCACAACCTTTGGCAAAAAAGTATGGATTCCTAAAAGAATATCGTGTTTTCTAATCTTTAATCAAACCACAACGCTCGCTTCGCTCACGTTGTGGTTTGATTTTGGTCTGTTAAGAGAGTTCGACCAGTTTATGTCAAAGAACTTTTTATCTTCAAGAAAATGAAGATTTATATTTTTTCTATTTTACCTGTTGGTAAAATTTTAAAATCAATATTTTCTACAATACAATCAAAAGTAGTATAACCAATTTTAATCCATGGAAATTTTCTATAATTATCAAGATTTTTCCCTCCTTTCATTCCAGTTTTAAGTCCCATAAATTTTGTTATTTCTTTCTTTTCTCTTGCTTCTTGATGATGAAGTAATTTAATTTCAGCGTATTTTTCAACATCTAGTTGCGTTATCTCATATAAACGACCAAGTTTCTGATTATCTGACAACTCCCAAATCTCATCTGGATCTTTATCGTACATCAACACCATCATACCTTTTTTCAGGATATATTTTAAAGGCAAACTCGATTTTAAATGTGGATTAGGCACTAAATCGTGGTTTTCGCGATGGGATTTATTACTTAATTTATAATATTCTCCGGCATCAATGTTATTGACCAATTCAAAATCACGTTTTGGTTTTCCTTTTTTGTCAAAACCCTCATAAATAGCCATGGAGTAATTTTCATCATTTTGGGCATAAAAATGGTGTTTATGTTTTTTTCTTAATGCTTTTTCAGTTTGCAAATTAATTTCATTTTGTTTCTTTATTTCAATAGGTTTATCTTTTTCAAAAAGTCTTATTTTTTTGATTAGCATTTCTTTTAAATCTTTTTCACTACCGTTTAATCCTTTTTTTTCTGCTGGTAGCAATATGAAGCCATCTGGAGTTTTAACATTCTTTAATCCATGTTTTTCAATTCTTCTCTTAATTCCTTCATCAACTATTTTTTTCACGTCACTTTCTGAAAAATCTTTCGTTACCGGATTTCTTTTTACATAAAATTTTGAAACTTTTCCTTCATCATCTTTTTGTAAAATAAACGCACCGTTTTCTGTTTTAGGCTTACCATTTTCAAGTTCAGGTTTTGCAATTACACCTATATAGTTAAGTTTGTGTAACGAGCCTCTCGTTCCATCCCCTTGCTCAATCATATAGTCTTTTTGATAAACAATTTTATTTTCTTTATCTTTTAGATATTCATAGAATTTGGTTCCATTTTCAGATTCTATCTTAAAGTAATCTTCACCTTCTTTTTTATCTTTTATTAAATCAGTATTGAGTTTTTTGCCTTTAACAGGGATTAAGTTTCCTAAATCATCTTTTTTGTAAATATATTTTTCAACTATTTTTTTGCCATTTGTATCAAAAACATATTTGCCATTTTCATCTTTTTTATAAATTACTTTGGGTTGAGCCTTACCTCTCTTTCTAAATTTCTTTTTAGTTTGTATGGGCAATACATCTTTATTTTGATGCACAATAAACACTTCGTTTTCTAAATTGCGAACATCTTGCGTAAAAGTGTCCCAAGGTTTTTCGTTTTCTAATTCTTTTTTGGCTTTGTCAAATTCCCCTTTATCTTCCAATCCCCAAGCGTGAGCTAACTTATCGTATTTATTTTTATTCATACAAGCAATGGTAACCGCATCAATGCAATGGTGAATGTGATTACTTCTATCTTTTGGTTGGTATTGGGTTCGCCCCCATTTATCTTTAAAAGTATCGTGCAATCCCCAAGCTTTTCGGTATTCCGAAACCATTTCGCCTTTTACCGAATACACTTTTTTAAATACCGATTTTAAATAGGCTGTGGCATATTTGGAGATAATACCTATATCTACTGCCTGACTGTTTTTAAAACCTTCTTTAATTTCTTTCATTACAAAACGGTCATATTTACCTTTCCAGTAATTGTACTCCATTTGTAAGTAATGACGTTGCTGAATTAATTTATCTTTTTGTTCCTTATCTGTTGCTCCTCTGGTGCTTCTTTTTTTCTTTTCAATTTCATTAGCTAATGCTTCGTATTTATCTTTCCAATGTTGTATTCTAGGAAGAATTTCCGAATAATCCTTTTCAGATAATTCTATGGGCATTCTTTCCTTTTTAGTTTGTTGATTATAGGTTTTATCGCAGAGCGTTTTGTTCATTTGCGAATTATCCCATGAGCGGCTTCTAGGTAGAGTGTGTTCAATATCGAACTGCGGGTTTGCTCCTAAAAAGCTTGACAAACTAATGGTTTTTCCTGTATAAATACAAATATGGTTTTGCTCTTCCCATAAAACGTATTTCATGACATCTTCTTTGCTTACCAGTTTTTTATCTTTTCTTTGTTCTAAAGCATAAGTAAATTTTTCAATATCTTCATTGGTAACTTCTTTCAACTCGTTTCCTGTTTCAATTTTATAGAGTTCTTTAATCTTTTTTTCATATTCTTGAAACAGTTCTTTTCTATCGTTTTGCCATTTTTCAATGGCTTTACGTTTGTTGGCATCATTTAACTGACGAGATAACTCGATATTTACTTTGGTGTTTTCATCAATTTGTCCTTCCAATATCAAAGTGTTTATCAACTTTTTCAGTTGATGTAAGGCTTTCATAGCCATTGGGTTTTTAATAGAACCCACATCAGGACTACCTAAACCAATCGCTTCTTTACCATCTATTTTAATAACATTGCCATCTTTATCTTTTAATTTTACCGAGCGAAATTTTTCTATATCAGAAGGATGATACAGTTTATTAAAAGTGTTTGGAATTAATAAATCATTATCCGATAAAAACTCCATAACCTTTTCATCAATTCTTTTAATGGCAGGATGTTTTCTTTCTTTCAAATGTTGGATAAAAATGTCAAAAGCTTCTGAAAATAAGGCTTCTTTGTTAGGCTTATTATCCCATGTTTTTTCTCCAAATTCTTTTTTAAGCTGCTTTTCCACATCATCTTTATAGCCTGTTTCTGCTTCTTTGGAATAGGTCTGATGATTATCAAAACAAATTTTCAAAGCACTATTTACAGCAAACAACATTTTGTTTTCTTCTTGATGATTGTTGATAATTTCGCCAACCTCTTTTTCAATCAGTTCTCTATCTTCATTGTTTTCCCATCGCTCCGGCTTGATGATTTTGTCCATATTCGCCATAAAAACTGCATGAGAATACAACAAACCTTTTTCTAAATATGGAAGTATTTTTTTGATGGCATAAAGACTTAATGAAGCGTAATCTTTCTTCAAATGGATTTTAGAAAACTTTTCTGCATCTTTTTGGCTTAATTGCAGCTTATTTTTAGCAAAATCAACCAATTTTTCATCAGAAGTAAATGTAGATAATACGTGCCACACATCAGCCGTTACATCTTCTTTCGATTTTACTTCTTCTGACTTATCGTTTTTTAAATTTCTGATTATTTTATCTGTATAGTTTTCATAAATGATATTTTCCCAATCATCGCCAAAAACTGAAATTAAAGCAGAAACAGTAGGACATCCACTTACTGTTGAATTGTCTTTGTAATTATATTTATTGTCTTCTCCAAGCGTTTTTTTAATATCAATAAAAGTGAACGTTGGCTTTGATTTTCTAAAGAATTTGGATTTAATACTTTCTCTTTCTTCACTATTTAAAAACCTAAATTTTTCAGCTGTTGGTTCTTTTAGTTTAATGGTATTAATAAAACTGTACATCCTAAATAGCTCATATTCGGGACGGGAAACTGTACATCTAACTCTATTAGGCTCAAGCGAACATTTTCCTATCAACCCTTTTTGAGATTTTAATGGGCGTTGGTAAAAAATAGCTTTATACAATTCTTTAACTATACCTGAATATCTTTCGCTTGGGTCTTTTTTAGCTTCGTTTATACTATCTAAACCCTGTGTTTTACATATGACTTCAAACTCGTGTAAGTAATGATCCTCTCGTGAAGTATAATTATTTCTTATTTTGTTTTTTGCATCATTTCTGTCTTGTTGGTATAATTTCCAAAAATACTGTCCTAAGGTTTTGCAATTTGCTTCACTGATTGCTGTATTTAGTTCAGAAATATTACCTTGTACAGCTCCAAGATTTTCGGGTTTGTTTATATATCTGTCAATTTCTTTTCTTACATCTTCGTTTTTCGAATAATCCTTACCTTTTATCTTGTTCTCGATAACATTGAGAATATACTTTCTGATACTCCAAAGCTTTTCTTCTGTTGCATTAGTGCAATCTTTTTTCTTTTTCTCTTTAAATTCATAGGTTTCAAAAATAGCTTCAATGGCATCAATCAAATCAACTTTGTTAAGACTAGTATTATTAATAATGTCTTGTATTTCATCTTTTTTCGATTTAATTAAGTTGTCATCAGATTGGTCTAAACGATTACTTAAAAAGCCCCTACGTTGTGCGATGTGATACAAAGCTCTACCCAAATTGTATTTGCTTATTTTTTCTCGACTGGCTTTATCTCTGTAATAATAAGGATTGATATTTTGTTCTTCATCTGTTCTTAACCACTCTAAAAACTCTGGTTTAGCCGGATATTTCTTAAAATTAGATTTTCTCCATTCTTTTACTTCTTCAATCGTTAAAGGACACATATCGTGCTTCGCCAACACTAAAAGCGTTTGGTATTTCCTGATTTTTCTTCTGAATTTTATTCTTCTAGCACTTCTAAAACCTGTTCGTTCGGCAGCTTTTGATTTTTCTTGTCCTTTCTCCTTCTTAACTCCTTCAGAAAAAATAAGTACTCCTTTACCTTCAAGTTTATTTTCTTCATCGCGCAGGTCTAATAATGCCCACCCAATTGAATTTGTACCTAAATCAAGACCTAAAACCTTACTCATAATCTTTAAATTTTATAAGTCTTCAAGTTACAAAAAACTTCATATTTTATATTACGGGAAACCTCATTGAAATCTTAATTTTATTTTAGTATATTTGATTCAGATTAAAATTTCTAATCTTTAATCTTATCACAATAAGGCTTGTACTGAGCTTGTCGAAGTACTATATGCCGTAGATGAAAATCTTTAGTCCTGCTTCGGTGGGACTTTTTTTATGCTCCCCCACGTACGGACAGCTCGAGAGCTGTCCTTTAAAGCTCGAGAGCTGTCCTTTAAAGCTCGAGAGCTGTCCTTTAAAGCTCGTGAGCTATCCCCTAAAGCTCGAAAGATATCCCCTAAAGCTCGAGAGCTGCCCTCTTAAAGCTCGAGAACATGCCCAAATATCTCACCCTTTTAAAATTTTTATATAATGCCTTTCAAAATCAGATATTTAAAAATGATTCACAAATTTTATTTAAATTCCCCGTACGGACAGCTCGTGAGCTGTCCGCTTAAAGCTCGTGAGCTGTCCGCTTAAAGCTCGTGAGCTGCCCTATTAAAGCTCGAAAGCTATCCTCTTAAAGCTCGTGAGCTATCCCTTAAAGCTCGTGAGCTGTCCTAAAAAGCCATTCTCATAAAAAAAAACAGCTCTTTTAAATAAAAAGAACTGCCCAATTAAATAGAGATACCTCTCAATTTAACAAATTAAATAAAACACCTAAATCCCAACAACCTGGACCCCAAAAGCATGTCCTCCAGACAACATATAGCCTTCGCCATTTACCATTTGGTAAAACGCCACACGAGCTATGGCAAACACTGTTCCAGTACCACTTGGCAGTGCAGACACAGGTATACTAAAAGCATCTCCCATATAATCCCGTTCTAGGATCAAAGGAGCTTCTATCACCTGCGTATAGCTTTTGGTTTCAAAATCAAAACGTATCAATCCCAAAAGCACTTCCATATAAGAGGCCTCTTTTGGAAAACCGGCATGAGCTGCCTGAAATCCAGTAACATGTAAAGTCAAGCTGTTCCAATCAAATTCATAGTTACAGGGAAATAAATTGGGCCGTTTGGGTGTAAACACAAAATGCGTCAACAAGTGTTTCCCTGTATCGGTTGCCATGCCTAATGATACCTGACGCTCACCTCGCTTGGAAACCAGATCCGCATCCTTGATCCTTGTAAACAATTGCATCAACCTACTATGCAAGGTACCATCTTTATACCCTATTGTAAAAGGCCTTATGGAACGCTTAAAATATTTATTGGTCCGTGAAGCTTCAGAAAATTCATCATTGTTTTCACGAACCCGAACCATCCTCGGACTATTTTTAATAGCTTCTCTGGTAAAACCTCCTCCTCCTTCCCTTAGCGTAGGTTTGCCCAAACGATCGTAAAAATTAATACCACCTATAGTCCCTTTAATAAATATAATACCTCGATACGTTGCCATAATATATATTGTTTAGTCTTATAAAGTTAATACAAAATCCTTAAAAATCAAATAAATACATCAAGTATATACCAAATTTACATCTATTTTATTACAAATATAAACCGTATATGTACCGAGTATATGTCGACTTTATGTCGACTTTTACTTACAGATGCTCCAAAAAAAATCCCAGGAAACTTCCCGGGACTTTCATATAATAATTATGTTACTTCTCTTACATATTGCGTCTGTATTGGCCTCCAACCTCAAATAAAGCTGTAGTAATTTCTCCTAACGAACATACCTTACACACATCCATTAAAGCTTCAAAAATGTTTTCGTTATGAATCGCTTTTTGCTGAAGGTCTTTCAACAAGGCCTTTGTATCATAGGTTTTATGCAAATTCTCCAAGGTTTTAATTTGTAACTGCTTTTCTTCTTCGGTAGCTCTAATAACCTCTGCAGGCAATACCGTTGGAGACCCTTTCGAACTCAAAAACGTGTTCACACCAATAATCGGAAACTCACCATTGTGTTTCAAGGTTTCGTAATACAAACTCTCTTCCTGTATTTTACTGCGTTGGTACATAGTTTCCATAGCACCTAAAACCCCTCCACGTTCGGTAATTCTATCAAATTCCATCAATACGGCTTCCTCTACCAAATCGGTCAACTCCTCTATGATGAAAGAGCCCTGTAATGGATTTTCGTTCTTAGCCAAACCTAACTCTTTATTGATAATCAATTGAATGGCCATGGCACGTCTCACAGATTCTTCGGTTGGCGTGGTAATGGCTTCATCATAGGCATTGGTGTGCAAGGAGTTGCAATTATCGTATATCGCATATAAGGCCTGTAGCGTGGTACGAATATCGTTAAAGTCAATTTCTTGGGCATGCAAGCTACGTCCTGATGTCTGGATATGATATTTAAGCATTTGAGCACGCTCATTGGCACCATATTTATATTTCATGGCCTTGGCCCAAATTTTCCTGGCAACTCGTCCTATAACAGCATACTCCGGATCAATACCATTGGAGAAAAAGAAGGATAGGTTTGGACCAAACTTATTGATGTCCATCCCTCTACTTAAATAATACTCCACATAGGTAAACCCATTGGATAAGGTTAAAGCCAATTGCGTGATTGGGTTGGCTCCTGCTTCGGCTATATGATATCCTGAAATAGAAACCGAATAGAAGTTACGCACGTTATGTTCTATAAAATATTCCTGAACGTCACCCATTAAACGCAATGCAAATTCCGTAGAGAATATACAGGTGTTTTGCGCCTGGTCTTCTTTTAATATATCTGCTTGAACCGTTCCTCTTACCTGTGCTATGGTTTTGGTTTTGATCTCTTGATATACTTGCTCTGGAAGCACTTGATCTCCTGTAACCCCCAAAAGCATCAAGCCCAAGCCATCGTTCCCTTCCGGTAGTTTTCCATGATACTTGGGTCTTTCTGTTCCCTTTTCCTTGTATAAGGCTGCAATTTTTGCTTCAACCTCCTGTTCCAATCCATGCTCTTTGATGTAAAGCTCACATTGTTGGTCTATGGCTGCATTCATAAAAAAGCCCAATAACATAGGTGCTGGACCATTAATGGTCATACTAACAGAGGTCATCACATCTGCTAAATTAAAGCCTGAATACAGTTTTTTGGCATCGTCCAAACAGCAAATGGACACTCCTGCATTTCCTATCTTTCCGTAAATATCTGGTCGCAGATCCGGATCGTTTCCGTATAAGGTAACGCTATCAAAAGCTGTAGACAAACGCTTGGCAGGCATGCCTTGACTCACATAATGAAACCGTTTGTTGGTACGCTCTGGACCTCCTTCGCCAGCAAACATTCTAGCTGGATCTTCGCCTGTTCTCTTAAATGGATACAAGCCTGAAGCATATGGAAATTCCCCTGGTACATTTTCTTGCAAACACCATTTTAAAATATCTCCCCAAGCTTGGTATTTTGGCAAAGCCACTTTTGGAATTTGTGTATGGGACAGGGATTCCGTATGGGTTTCAATTTTTATTTCTTTATCCCTTACTTTAAATGAGTAAATAGGATTTTTGTATTTGTTCACTTTATCATCCCAACCAGTTATCACTTCCCAGTTGTAAGGATCTAGATCCAATTTCACACGGTCAAATTCTTTAAGCAATAAGCTCAAAAAGTCTTTGTCACTGTCATCCTGAGCGTAGCGAAGGATCCCATTACTATTCAACCCATTCTTGTCAAGAAAAGATTGCTTCGCTTCATTTCCAATGACATTGGAAACAGATTCTATGGTTTTATAAATCCCATACAACTTTTGAGCTACTTCCACTTGCTCCAACGCTTTTTTATCGTAATTACGATTGTTTTCAGCTATTTCAGACAGATAGCGTGTTCTTGAAGGTGGAATCACGAATACCTTTTCGCTCATTTCATCGGAAATATGAAAGGTCGATTTTAAATCGGCATCAGCCTTTGCCACCAAGGTATCCATGACTGCTTTATAAAGCGTATTCATTCCAGGATCATTGAATTGCGAAGCAATGGTTCCAAAAACCGGTAGTTCGTCCTGATTCACTTCCCACAATTGATGGTTACGCATATATTGTTTCTTCACGTCGCGTAAAGCGTCCAAAGCCCCACGTTTATCAAACTTGTTGATGGCTACCAAATCGGCAAAATCCAGCATGTCAATCTTTTCCAATTGGGTGGCTGCACCAAACTCCGGAGTCATTACATATAAGGAAACATCACTATGCTCTATAATTTCCGTGTCACTTTGCCCGATACCTGAAGTCTCTAAAATAATCAAATCGTACGCAGCTGCTTTCAATACCTCCACGGCTTCATGAACGTATTTGGACAAGGCTAAATTGGATTGTCTGGTAGCCAAACTACGCATATAAACCCTAGGGTTGTTTATGGCGTTCATGCGAATCCTATCTCCCAATAGTGCGCCTCCTGTTTTACGTTTGGAGGGATCCACAGAAATTAAACCAACCGTTTTCTCAGGAAAATCGATTAAAAAACGTCTCACCAATTCATCTACCAAAGACGATTTTCCAGCACCACCTGTTCCTGTAATGCCCAATACGGGTGTCTTGGAGTTCTTATTCTTGTCATGTATCTGTTCCAAAGTGCCCTTGGCAACCTCAGGGAAGTTTTCTGCCGAAGATATAACACGGGCTATGGCTTTGGGGTTTTTCTTTTGAAGCTCCTCTATCGTCACGTTTAAGTGATCGCCTACTGCGAAATCGGATTGGGCAACCAAGTCATTAATCATGCCTTGCAAACCCATTTCCCTGCCATCGTCTGGGGAATAAATCCTGGCAATCCCATAATCCATCAACTCTTTGATTTCCGATGGTAAAATAACACCTCCACCACCACCAAAAATCTTGATGTGCTCAGCACCTTTTTCCTTCAACAAATCGTACATGTATTTAAAATACTCATTATGTCCTCCTTGGTAAGACGTCAAACAAATGGCATTGGCATCCTCTTGTATGGCAGTGTTTACAACTTCATCAACACTTCTGTCATGTCCCAAATGAATCACTTCCACACCTGTTGCCTGTATTATGCGTCGCATGATGTTTATAGAGGCATCATGACCATCAAATAAAGAGGCTGCAGTTACAATTCGTACTTTATGTTTGGGTTTATAAGGTGCTATAGGCTTCATATAAAATCTTATTTTTTTAGTGGCACAAATTTAAGCATTATTCAATAAAACCACCATATTAGTTTGAGTTTATAATCTTTTAAGGGATTTTAGAATCAATCATGGTATATTTGCCAAAAAAAATATATCATGATTAAAAAATGTACTGTTTTATTAGTATGTATGACTTTGCTCTCTTGTGCCGAATTACAAGAGGCTGTCAACCAATTACCGGAAAGCACCTCAACCATCAGCAATACCGAAATTGCAGCTGGCTTACGCGCAGCCTTGGATCAAGGCATAGAAAAACAAGTAAGCAAACTTACCCAAACAGATGGGTTTTATAAAAACGACTTAGTGAAAATTCTACTCCCGGAAGAGTTGCAAAAAGTAGACAAGACCCTTCGAGATATTGGACTGGGATCCTTGGCAGATGAAGGCTTGAAAGTCTTGAATCGTGCAGCCGAAGATGCCGTAGCCACTGCTACCCCTATTTTTGTAAACGCTGTAAAAGACATCACCTTTGCCGATGCCAAAACCATTCTATTGGGAAATGACGATGCTGCTACACGCTATTTGGCAGGCAAAACAGAAGCAGCGTTATATACCGAGTTCCATCCGGTTATAAACGCATCGTTTCAAAAAGTGGGAGCCGATCAAATCTGGTCCAATTTAATCAATAAGTACAACGCTGTTCCATTTACATCCAATGTAAACCCAGATTTAACCGATTATGTGACTCAAGAAGCCTTAAAAGGGGTCTACAAAATGATTGCCGTGGAAGAAAAAGAGATTAGAACCAAATACACTTCCAGGACCACCAATTTACTGAAACAGGTTTTTGCCCTTCAGGATTAATCGGCATTATCGCATTAATTTAAACTTTAAGTTTTATTGACATTTAGCTAACATAAAACCTCGTAAAAAACACCATCTTTGTATTGATTTTATTTCAAAAAAGAAAATTTCACGCGTCTTGTGGAGAATTTGAATTAAGTTAGTTAGTTATTTAAATGAAATCGATTCTACTTGAATCGATTTTTTTTATTAACAAAACACACAATTAACACATTGTTAACTTGCTGAATTCTATAATTTTAAATATATTTATTATTCAAAGGTGTGAGCAATGGAAAATTTAAACAAAATCAAACAAAACCAAATCAAGTTACAGAATCGTTACAAACAACTAATTGAGCAGGCTTACAACCTACGCGAAACGGATAGTGCCTTGAGCGACATTTCGGAATTTAAAGCCATCAAGTTGTTAAACAAACTGAACAGGTTAAAGTATCTAAACAGGGAACCTGCCAAACAACGCTTGTTGTAATTACTTGTTTTTTTTAAGTGCTAAAAGTCTTTATCCTTTTAAAGATTCAAACCTTAGCGCTTTAAAATATTCAAAAGATTTTGCCAATCTAGAACCATACCAAGAAAACAATTCGCCATCTACCAATAACACCTTTGCCTGGGGAAACTTGTTTTTCATATCTGTTACATGCGAATCTTTAAACGGAAATGGCTCTGTTGAAAGCATGATAACTTCAACCTGCCCATCGATATCTTTATCCAAATCAATCTCTGGATACCTCTCTAAGTTTTGAAACAGGTTTTCAAATAAAGCTTCCTGCATCAAGTTATTGATAAAGGTGTGGTTTGCGGCTACCATCCATGGATGTTTCCAAATAAAATAAACAGTTTTTAATGGAGCTAAGCCCTTGATATCCTCCTGGAATTTTAGTCGTTCCTGTTTTATGGTTGCAACTAGTTTCCCTGCTTTATCTTCCACTGTAAACAAGTTGCCATACATGTGTATCAATTCCAAACAATCTTCAAGGGTATAAATGTCGCTAATATGAACGGGAGCTATGGTCTCCAAAACCTCTATCATTTCTTGGGTATTCTCTTCCTTGTTGCAAAGAATGATATCTGGCTGAAGCGCTTTTATCTTATCGAAATGCACCTGTTTGGTACCTCCAACAACCTGCTTGTTGGAGAGTAAGTGTTTTGGATGCACACAGAATTTTGTAATGCCTACAAGGGAAGGCTCCAAACCTAAATCGCATAACAATTCGGTTTGGGATGGCACCAAAGACACAATCCGTTTTGGGATATGCATTATTTGAATTGTTCTATTTAGTTGGTCCACTATTGTCATTGCCAAGAAAATTTAAATTTTTCTGTATCAATCTCTTAATTAAACAAAAAGATTCCCACATCGTTATCACTTCTAGGAATGACTGTCGAGAATCACTTCCATTTCCTGTTGAAGTTCATTGGCTTTGTTTGCAGCTGCTTGAGCAAAATCCGTTTGATTGGAAGCATAAATGATTCCTCTAGAAGAGTTTATAAGCAAGCCAACATGTTTGTTTAACCCATACTTACAGACATCCTGAAGGTTTCCACCTTGAGCACCAACTCCTGGCACCAACAAAAAACTATCTGGAACAATCTTTCTAATGTCTGCTAAAAACGTGGCTTTGGTTGCTCCAACCACATACATCAAGTTCTTAGAGTTTTTATAGGTCTTAGACACCTCAAGAACTTCTTTATACAATTCTTTATTATTGACCTTTAGCGTTTGAAAATCGAATGCGCCTGCATTGGACGTTAAGGCCAACATAATGGTGTGCTTGTCATGAAAAGCCAAAAAGGGCTCAACTGAATCCCTGCCCATATATGGAGCTACAGTGACACTGTCAAAGCCCAAATCTTCAAAAAAAGCCTTGGCATACATGCTGCTGGTATTTCCTATGTCGCCTCTTTTGGCATCTGCTATCGTAAAGATTTCTGGATAATTTGCATTGAGATATTGAATGGTTTTCTCTAAAGATTTCCATCCTTTTAACCCATAAGCTTCGTAAAAGGCCGTATTGGGTTTGTAAGCCACACACAACTGATGTGTGGCATCTATAATGGCTTTGTTAAAAGCAAAAATAGGGTCTTCTTCCTGCAATAGATGTTGAGGGATCTTGTTTAAATCAACATCCAATCCAATACACAAAAAGGATTTCTTTTTTCTGATTTGTTCTGTGAGTTGCTGTGTTGTCATCTTATAAAAAAAGCCTCAATTAAGAGGCCAGGTTTTAAATAATATCTGTATTTGCTTTTAACTTTTCTGTATTCTCAGCCAACTGAAGCTCATCTATTATACGCTGTATGTCTCCATTTACTATATTTTGCAAATCGTAAAGGGTTAAACCAATTCTATGATCTGTAACACGTCCTTGAGGATAATTGTAAGTTCTAATTTTGGCGCTTCTATCTCCTGAACTTACCATAGAGCCACGTTTGGCAGCATCTTCGGCTTGCTTTTTGGCCAGCTCGATATCGTATAATCTGGAGCGCAATACCTTAAACGCTTTTTCTTTGTTTTTATGCTGTGATTTTTGGTCTTGACATTGAGCCACCAATCCTGTGGGAATATGTGTTAATCGCACAGCCGAGTAGGTTGTGTTCACCGACTGTCCTCCTGGTCCAGACGAACAGAAAAAATCTATTCGTACATCTTTTGGGTTGATTTCCACATCAAACTCTTCAGCTTCAGGAAACACCATAACAGTAGCAGCACTTGTATGCACACGTCCTTGGGTTTCTGTTTGTGGCACACGCTGTACACGATGCACACCTGCTTCAAATTTCAAGGTGCCATAAACATCCTCGCCAGACACCTCAAACTGAATTTCCTTGAAACCACCATTGGTTCCCTCGCTAAAATCCACAGTATCCACTTTCCATCCTTTGCTTTCGCAATATTTGGTGTACATTCTAAATAAATCGCCTGCAAATATACTGGCTTCGTCTCCTCCTGTTCCTGCGCGTAGCTCAACTACGGCATTTTTGGAATCTTCAGGGTCTTTGGGTATTAAAAGGAGTTTTATTTCTTCTTCCAATTTCGGAATCCCTTCTTTGGCCTCCTCATATTGCATTTTGGCCATGTCCACCATTTCGGGATCGCTTCCATCAGAAATAATGTCCTCAGCTTCTTTTAAGTTCTCGGTAAGGGTTATATACTGCTCACGTTTGTCCATTAACACACGTAAATCTTTGTATTCTTTATTTAACTCCACATAACGTTTTTGATCTGAAATAATATCTGGTTGGATGATTAAATCACTAACCTCATCAAAACGTTGCTTTACTATTTGTAATTTATCTAACATGTACCATTCTAAATTGTGTGCCAAAAATACGATAATTTATGGATTTTGGAATTTTTTAAATTCCTGAATTTTAGCCTCTATCATTTCTTAGGAAATATTTTCAAAAAAAAGTCGTTTTTATACCATGATGCAGCGTTTTGGAGCTATATGGTTATTTTACAAACCCTATTTTATTTGGTCGTTTGCAATTAATATCGTGATCACGTTTGCAAATCCCCAACTTGTTCCTGCCATACTCACCAAACTGTTTTTAACCATTTTATTGTGGTACTTGATAAACGAAACCCATGCCAAACGCAAATTGATTTTTTACAACAACCTTGGCATTTCAACTTTAAAACTTTTCTGCGCAATATTTATAATTGACGTTCTGATCATGCTTGCCTATCTTTATTTCATAAAAGCATTTATATAAAAAAGGGAAGCTGTAAACAACCTCCCTTATACCATTAAATTCTATATATGTGATTATCCACACTTAGAAGAACCACAGTCCTTACAAGTTAAACAACCCTCTTGATAAATTAAATTCCCTGAACTACAATTGGTACAGGTTTGCCCTTTGGCTTGTGTTCCATCTTCCACATAACGCTTTAACGCTCTAACCACACCATTTTTCCAGGTGTTGATGGATTCACTATCCAGTTGCAGGCTATTGATTAAATCGACTATCTTATCAATTGGCATTCCATGACGCAAGGTACTTGAAATCAATTTGGCATAGTTCCAATATTCTGGATTGAATTTATGCGACAAGCCTTCAATAGTGGTTTTGTAACCTCTTTTGTTTTGATATTGAAAATCGTAACGCGATGTTCCGTCTTCGTTTCTGTTTTTAATGATCAAGCCACTGTTTGCCCAACGCGGTATTAAAATACCATCTTCATCATCAGCCAAACCAGTAAATACTTCGTAAGGTTTACCATCAATCAAACCTATAAAGGCAATCCACTTTTCCTTGTTGTTTTGAAAACGTACCACATCAGCTTCTAAAACTTGTGGCCTTTTTGTAGGGAAGGCTGTTAAGGTTTCTTGTTGTTCATCTTCTTTCTTTTCTTCGTTGGAAATCAATACACCTGAACGGGAACCATCTCTATAAACAGTTACTCCTTTACAACCTGCTTCCCAAGCTTCTAAGTACAATTTACCTACCAATTCTTCAGTTGCATCATTAGGCAAATTGATAGTCACACTTATGGAGTGATCTACCCATTTTTGCACAGCACCTTGCATGCTTACTTTACTCATCCAATCCACATCGTTGGAAGTGGCTTTGTAATAAGGGGATTTTTTAACTATTTTATCGAGTTCTTCCTGAGTGTAATTCTTATCGGTAGCTATGCCGTTAACTTCCATCCATTGCTTGAATCTGTGATGAAACACCACATACTCTTCCCAAGAATCCCCAACCTCATCCACAAAATCCACACGTACATTTTTATCGTTAGGATTAACTTTTCTTCTACGCTTGTAAACTGGCATAAATACCGGCTCAATTCCTGAAGACGTTTGTGTCATTAAGCTGGTTGTTCCTGTTGGCGCAATCGTTAAAAGCGCAATGTTTCTGCGTCCATGCTCCAACATTTCGTAATACAACTTATCATCAGCCTCTTTTAAACGTTGAATAAACGGATTGTTTTTTTCACGTTCAGCATCGAATATGGCAAATGCCCCTCTATCTTTTGCAGTGTAAACAGATGCTCTATAGGCTTCTATCCCTAGGGTTTTATGTACTTCAACAGAAAAGGCATTTCCTTTTTTGCTTCCGTATTTTATACCTAAAGCTGCCAACATATCACCTTCGGCAGTAATACCAATTCCGGTTCTACGACCTTCGTTGGCTTTGGTTTTAATATTCAACCATAGGTTTCTTTCGGTCGCTTTAACTTCATCCAATTCTGGATCAGCATCTATTTTAGCGATAATGGCATCGATTTTCTCCAATTCCAAATCGATAATATCGTCCATGATGCGTTGTGCCACATGAATGTGTTTTTTAAACAAGTCGAAGTTAAAAGTAGCTTTATCCGTAAACGGGTTTTCAACATACGAAAACAAGTTCATGGCCAACAATCGGCAAGAGTCATAAGGACACAATGGGATTTCGCCACAAGGGTTCGTGGATACGGTTTTATAACCTAAATCGGCATAGCAATCTGGAACCGATTCCTTAATGATGGTATCCCAAAATAAAATACCAGGTTCTGCCGATTTCCATGCGTTGTGAACAATTTTTTTCCAAAGCTTATTGGCTTCAATGGTTTTTGAAAACTTAGGGTTGCTGCTGAATATGGGATATTTCTGAGTATAGGTTGAATTGGCTTTTACAGCCTTCATAAATTCATCATCAATTCTAACCGAAACATTGGCTCCAGTAACTTTACCTTGTTCCAATTTAGCATCTATAAAATCTTCGGAATCCGGATGGTTGATAGACACCGATAACATGAGCGCTCCACGACGGCCATCTTGCGCAACCTCTCTTGTTGAATTAGAATAACGTTCCATAAAAGGCACGATACCTGTTGAAGTTAACGCCGAGTTTTTTACAGGAGAGCCTTTAGGACGAATGTGAGACAAATCGTGACCAACACCTCCACGACGTTTCATAAGTTGTACTTGTTCTTGATCAATTTTCATGATACCACCATAGGAATCGGAATTGCCTTCGTTTCCTATAACAAAACAGTTGGAAAGCGAGGCTATTTGGTAAGGATTACCAATTCCAGCCATAGGACTTCCTTGTGGTACGATGTATTTAAAATCTTTAATTAAGTCGAAGATGGTCTCTTCGGACAATGGATTTGGGTAACGCGACTCAATTCTTGCAATTTCTTTTGCAATTCGCCTATGCATATCGTTTGGAGTCAGTTCGTATAAATTGCCCTCAGAATCTTTTAAGGCGTATTTATTGATCCATACGCGAGCAGCTAAATCGTCTCCATTAAAATATTTCACAGAAGCTTCAAAGGCGTCGTCTTGTGAATAGGTTGTAGGAAGCACTTTTGGTTGGGTTTGTACACTCATTTTTTTCAGTCTTGTTTTAAAGTATTTTTGTTTTTCTAATTTCATGTAAATTAAACAAAAATTTAGCACTTAAAACATGATTAAAATCATAAAGTTTACAAGAAAAAAATGCAACGTATTGTTTTTTAAGTGTTTAAAAATTTATTAACAATAAAAAGTTAACAAATTTTTTATTTTACGTTAAAAGTCAACAACCACTCCAACACCAAGGATTTGCTTCCATTGCACCAAGGCTCCTTCGGTTTCATAGTCACCTTCAACATCTGTTTCCACGATTGTTTTTACATCGTTATCGTATTTAAGATGCGAACCAAAATTGGCTTTTATAAAACTGTTCACCTTAAAATCGAAATTAATTTGCCAATCAACGTCAATATTTCCAAATTCATTTAAGTAATCTGTATAAAAACTTACATAATTGGAAAGCAAGACATTTTGAAAGATCTCCCTTTCATACACACTGGTAAAGAGAATGCCTATTTCGTTTCTAACGCGTTCTCCTTTTTGCACCAAATTTCCTTCGTCATCATACACTGCTGGTGCAACACCAAAAGACCCAGCATTTGCCAGCTTGTCATCCAATACAAAGGTGGTTTTCATGGTTAAAGGGGAAAAATAGATTGAGAGTTCTTCTATATTTTTTCCATATTCCATACCTCCACCTATAAACAGATAACCTGGAGCCATAAATCTGGACAGCACATTGGTATCGTCTGGATAGTTGTACCCTTTTGTGAACTGGGTTTTAAAATTAAACCTTGAAGAAAAAAACCAATTGCTGTATTCGTTTTTTTTATAACCTAAAGTAGAACTGACATCCAAAATATCGTCTGTTTTTCTCAAGCCTTGATTTTCTTGTTTATTGATTCCATATCGGGAAATCAAAATACTTTGCCAAATTAAGTGTTTGTACCTGTATTTTAAGATACTTTCAAAATTGAACAAGGCAGAAATGGAATTACTTCCTCCTGCGTTCCAATTAACAAAAGCAACCTCGCTTATAAGCGCACTAGCTTTATTTTTATGGGTCCATTTTGGTATGGTGATATCTTCTGTTTTGAAAAACAATGAATCTGGTTGAGAAAAAACAAATTGACAACTAATGAAAGATACAATGAACAAAAACTTTTTCATGAATCTGATTTTTAAAAAACTAATAAACAAACACTCCAAACTCACTATTGATAGTAAGTTTCTTTTTTTCAGAAGCTTCAACACGACCAATGATTTTAGCATCCACTTGAAAGGATTTTGAAATATCAATGATGTCCTGAGCAACTTCGGGCGACACATACAACTCCATACGATGGCCACAGTTAAACACCTGATACATTTCCTTCCAATCTGTTTTGGATTGCTCCTGAATAAGCTTAAACAACGGAGGAACAGGGAACATATTATCTTTTACAACGTGAAGTTTATCTATAAAATGGAGAATCTTGGTTTGTGCCCCACCACTGCAATGCACCATGCCATGAATGACATCGCTTTGATGTTTGGATAATATTTTTTTTATAATTGGTGCATAAGTCCTAGTTGGCGACAACACCAATTTTCCTGCATCTATGGGCGAATCCTTTACAGCATCTGTAAGCCTTACTTGTCCCGAATACACTAAATTATCAGGGACTGAAGCATCGTAACTTTCTGGGTATTTTTCTGCCAAATACTTATGAAACACATCGTGTCTTGCAGAGGTCAATCCGTTGGAACCCATACCTCCATTATAGCTTTTCTCGTATGAAGCTTGTCCAAAAGACTCTAAGCCCACAATAACATCCCCTGGTCTTATGTTGGCGTTATCTATAACCTCACTGCGCTTTAATCTGGCCGTAACCGTGGAGTCCACAATAATGGTCCTAACCAGATCACCAACATCGGCAGTTTCACCTCCTGTTGAATGAATGGTCACACCAAAAGAGTTTAATTCTGAAATTAGTTCTTCTGTTCCATTGATAATTGCAGCAATAACCTCACCTGGAATCAGGTTTTTATTCCTTCCAATGGTTGAAGAGAGCATGATATGGTCTGTTGCGCCCACACATAGTAAATCGTCCACGTTCATGATAAGTGCATCTTGCGCAATTCCTTTCCAAACCGACAAGTCTCCGGTTTCTTTCCAGTACATATAGGCCAAAGAACTTTTGGTACCTGCACCATCGGCATGCATGACCAAGCAGTATGCATCATCGTGGGTTAAATAGTCTGGAACAATTTTACAAAAAGCCTTGGGAAACAGCCCTTTATCGATGTTTTTTATAGCCTTGTGTACATCTTCTTTTGAGGCAGAAACACCTCTTTGCGCATATCTTTTGCTTACTTCTTCGCTCATGACATTGGTTTGAAGGCAAAAGTAAGAATAGTTATTTATTTATTTGTTAATAATGGGATTGGAATTGATGATTGTAGGCTCGTTTTCATCAGTTTTAACTTTTCTTTTAGAACCTCCAAAGTAGAAATTCAACCCAAGGGCCATTCTCCAATACACATCGTCCGATTCCCCATAAACCCTGCCATCCAACTCATCGCTATAAACATAATTGTAATCTGAATACAACTTAACACCTATTTTATCTGTCACAATGTATTCCAACCCCAAGCCTCCCTGCATTTTAGCAGCAGTTTGATCGAAATAGTTCGCAGCATTCAAACCTCCACCAATATAAGCATAAGGTGAAAACCTGCTGTAGGGGAATAAGGTCGTTTCCAAATTGACATCAAAAGACATAAAGCCTTCGTTCAATACATCTTTATAAGCCAAATTGAATTTGTTATAGCTTAGGTTGACATTTAAATAAGGGATGATGTATCTCTTATAACCAAGGTGCATATAAATTTCAAACATGGCATTGGCATAGTCCCCATTTGGAACCGAGGACCCAATAGCCACATCCACTACGTTATTCCCTCTTAAGCTATGGAACTCCTGTTTTAAAACAGCTTTTTTTTGAGCCCATCCATTGAAACCACTCAATCCAATTAACAGTATAAACAAGCATTGGACTTGAAGTTGTCTTTTCTTCATTTTTTAAAATATTTTAGAATTGCCATCTAGCAATTTATCGCTGCAATATAGCAAATAATCAATTACTTAGCCGTTTTTAAGAAAGCTTGAACAAAACACTGATTTTATTCCATAAAAAAACACTGATTTTTCAAGAAAAATATCTGAAAAAAAATCAGTGCTTGGAAAACCTTAATTAAAAGGTCAATATTTAAATAAGCAATTGCTTAAAATAAAAAAAGCAACGTTATTTTAAAAGTTTTGTTTGTTGATGAACGATTAAATCCTTCTGAGCGTTATCCTTATGCTTCTCACTGTTTCTTTGTGAAAATATAAAGGTTGCAGCCATAAGCATAAGAACACTTATAATGAGCCTTTTCATGTTAATTTGTATAATTGATTAATAGCTCTGCTAAAGTACTAAAAAGCAGCCTATTTCAAGAGCCATAAGTGAACTTTTCGTTAACTTACAAATTAAATCAGATAAACGACATCGTGATTATTTAAGACAAAAAAGTCCTGTTTCCCAGGACTTTTAAAATGTATGTGTTTTAACAAAAGAAAAGTTAGTTGGTAAACAACAATTCCCTGTATTTTGTAAGTGGCCAAAGCTCATCATCCACCAACAATTCCAACTTATCGCAATGATACCTAATCTCGTTGAACAAAGGTTTTACCTTATTGCAATAGGCATCCGCTTTTTTCTCTATATCTTCTATGTGATTGGCTGTTTTTCTCTCGTTTATCATTTTGGTGACATTGGAGTTTATGGATTCTATATGTCCAGAGATTTCTTCAATCAAGGTCATTTGTTGTTTTGCAAATTTCTTGAAATCCTTACCATATATTTCCTTTAAGCCTTTTACGTTTTCTATTAACATGTTTTGATATCTAACAGCAGTTGGAACCACATGGTTTCTGGCAATATCGCCCAACACACGTCCTTCAATTTGAATATGCAAAACATATTCTTCCATCTCGATCTCGTATCTTGAAAGGGATTCTACCTTGTTCAGCACACCCAAATCTTCAAAAATCTTGATTGTTTTTTTGGAAACTTTGGCTTTTAAGGCTTCTGGTGTGGTTTTATGGTTGCTTAAGCCTCTTTTCTTGGCTTCTTTTTCCCAAGCCTCACCATAACCGTTGCCTTCAAACAAAATGTTTTTGGACTTTTTAATATACTCCCTTAAAATGTTAAAAATAGCTTCGTCTTTCTTTAGACCTTTTGTGTCTATTAAGTTATCCACTTCTTTTTTGAACTCAATTAACTGGTTTGCCACAATGGTGTTTAAAACGGTCATAGGATTAGCACAGTTTGCCGTAGAACCTACTGCCCTGAATTCAAATTTGTTACCTGTAAATGCAAAAGGCGAGGTTCTATTTCTATCAGTATTATCCAATAGAATCTCAGGGATTTTGCCAACCACATTCAGTTTTAAATCTGTTTTTTCTTCTGGGGACAATTTCCCATTGGTAACGTTTTGCAATTCGTCCAGCACATTGGTCAATTGTTCGCCAATAAAAACTGAAATGATAGCTGGAGGCGCCTCATTTGCCCCCAATCGATGGTCGTTACTAGCAGATGCTATGGAAGCCCTAATTAATTCTTCGTTATCGTGAACCGCCTTAATGGTGTTTATAAAAAAGGTTAAAAACTGAAGGTTGCTCATAGGCGTTTTTCCAGGACCCAACAAGTTAACACCTGTATTGGTGCTCAAACTCCAATTGTTGTGTTTTCCCGAACCGTTTACACCAGCAAAAGGCTTTTCGTGGAACAAGACTTTGAAATCGTGGCGTTCTGCCACTTTATCCATCACATCCATTAATAAGGAGTTGTGGTCAACAGCCAAGTTAGCTTCATCATAAACTGGAGCCAACTCAAACTGATTTGGCGCTACTTCATTATGTCTGGTTTTAACTGGAATTCCAAGCAACATACATTCTGTCTCCAAATCCCTCATATATTGCATGGCACGTTTAGGAATAGTGCCAAAATAATGATCGTCCAACTGTTGTCCTTTTGCTGAAGAATGCCCCAACAAGGTTCTACCTGTTAATTGGATATCTGGTCTTGAAGCAGCCAAACCTCTGTCTATTAGAAAATATTCCTGTTCCCATCCTAATGAGGCATTGACCTTTTTAACATTTTTATCGAAATACTTACATACCTCAACAGCTGCATTATCTATAGCTTGTAAAGCACGCAGCAAAGGGGTTTTGTAATCCAAAGCTTCTCCTGTATAAGCAACAAACACAGTTGGAATACATAAAGTGGTTCCATAAACAAAGGCTGGGGATGTAGGGTCCCAAGCTGTATAGCCACGCGCTTCAAAGGTGTTTCTAATACCTCCATTAGGAAAACTGGAAGCATCCGGTTCTTGTTGCACCAACTGGCCTCCACCAAACTTTTCAATGGCACGTCCATTACCTATAGGTTCAAAAAAAGCATCATGTTTTTCTGCAGTTGCTCCCGTTAAAGGTTGAAACCAGTGTGTATAATGTGTAACCCCTTTGGAAATAGCCCATTCTTTCATACCTGTTGAAATATGATCTGCCACAACCCTATCTATTTTGGTGCCATTGACAATGGCATCCATAACACTTACAAATGCTTCTTTGGTAAGGTATTGACGCATTTTATCTTCATTAAAAACATTGGCACAAAAGATATTGGAACGTCGTTCTTTTTCTTCTATTTTAATGGGCTTCTTATTAAGGGACTTCTTAATAGCGTGAAATCTTAAAGTTGACATAATTTGTTTGTTAGTTTTGAATATTTGAGGGCAAAGTTATAAAAAAAATGCTTTTGCAAATAAATAACCCCTAAAAAATTAGGGGTCAACTATAATAATTATATAAAACTCAACCTTAAACCCTGTTATTCGCCTGTAAAGGTCAAATAAATAAAAACCAAATAAGCTCCGAAAATAAAAAACCCTTTAAGCCTTCCTATTTCAAATTTTTTAGGCAATAACATAAAAGGAATTAAAATAGCTGCAAATCCAATCATCCAGAAAATATCGTTAGTCAATAGTTTCTGACTGTCTAAAGCAATTGGATGGATCATGGCCGTTAGGCCCAAAACAGATGCTATATTAAAAATGTTTGATCCAATTAAATTCCCAAGAGAAATGGCTTTTTCCTGCTTTACTGCAGCTATTACCGATGCTGCGAGTTCAGGAACGCTGGTACCTATGGCTACCATGGTTACAGAGATTACACGTTCGCTCACTCCAAAAGACAAAGCCAAGTCCTTGGCTCCTAAGACCAACCATTCACTTCCAAAATAAAGTGCAAAACCACCAATTAACAACCAAACTATTATTTTAAAATTGGATGTTTTTTGCAAGGCATCGTCTACTTCTTCAATGTCCACTGTATCTTTTTCCTTGGAGCGTTTGATCAATATATAAAGGAACACGATAAGAGACACAAACAACAACAAACCTTCAGTAAAATTGATAATCAATCCACTTTTCAAAATAAAATAGAGTGCAATGGACAGGAGCATCATCATGGGCCAATTCAATTTATAAAAATCCTCGCTTATGGACAAAGGAGAAATAATAGCCGTAATCCCCAAAACCAGACCAATGTTGGCAATGTTGGACCCAATAACATTTCCCAAAGCTATATCTGGAGAACCATCCAAAGCTGCCTGTAAGCTTACCAAAAGTTCCGGTGCAGAAGTTGCAAAGGATACAACCGTCATACCTATAACCAACTTTGAGATGTTGAATTTAAATGAGAGTGACACAGAAGACCGTACTAAAAACTCTCCTCCAACAACCAATAAAACCAACCCAAGCACTATCCAAACTAAACTCATAAACTAAATTTTTCGCGAAGATAACATTTCCTACGAAAAGTTAATGAAAACTAAAAATTTCGTTAAATAACTATATCAATAGTTGTGTAACTATAAAAATAGTTATAAGTTTGGAACATCAATCAAAAATCATATCTTATTATGAAATCATATACAGTTATACTTCTTTTATCTTTAATGTTAATAGGTTGCAAAAACAAAGAAAACAAACAGGAATTAGCAAATAAGGAAGACTTCGCAGAACTATCAAAAAACATAGAAGCTGTTGTTCAAGACTATATAGACTTAGGAATTTTTTCAGGCATCATATTAGTTGCTGAAAAAGGAAACATACAATTTCATAAAGCCTATGGTTTAGCAAACAGGGAAACTAAAGCACCAAACACTATTAATACGCTATTTGATATTGGCTCCATGAATAAAACCTTCACCTCTATTGTAGTAAAACAATTGGTTGCAGAAGGCAAGCTTAATTTAGATGACAAGCTCACTCAATATATTCCTGGATTTAAAGATCCAAATGCCAATAAGATTACTATTAATCATTTACTCAACCATGAATCAGGCTTTGCAGATTATCACACTCGCAATTATTTTGATTTACCACTAAATGAGCGAAAACTTAATGCTATTGTTGAACGCGCTAAATCATACGACTTAAATTTTGAACCTGGAACAGAACAAGATTACTCAAACTTAGGCTATGTTATATTAGGTGCTGTCATTGAAAAAGTATCTGGCAAATCCTATTTTGATAATGTAAACGAACGCATCGTTAAACCTCTAAATTTAAAAAACACCTATTTAAATGACTTTAGTGGTTTAGAAAATAGGATTGCTCATGGTTATTATTACACACCACTTGGCGAATTGGATGAATCTGCTCCTTTGCAAGATATTCCAAATCCTGATGGTGGGTTTTTATCAACCACTGAAGACATCATGACATTTTACAGATCTTATTATTATGATGATTTGCTTTTGAGTGAAGAAGCAAAATCTAACGATTCTTTTTTCAACTATTTAAAAGAGTTACCTGATGGTAAAGCAACAGGATCAGCTGGTGGTTTTGAAGGTTTTAATACAGCGCTTTATCAAGTTGTAAGCAACGACTTCACAATTATTGTATTTGCCAATATGGATGAACCAGTAGCAGAACATATAGCATTGGATATTTTAGCTTTAACAAGAGGAGAAACACCAAATAAACCTCAAGCACCAGCCATACAAAATGTTAGAGAGGCTTTCAATAAAAATGGAGCTGATTTTGTAAAAGCAAATTTTGAAGACCTCACTATAAACTTTCACCCTAAAGACCCAAAAGATATTATTATAAATGCTTTAGGCTACGCCTATTTATATGAAGCCAATGATGTTGACAAAGCGATTAAATTATTTAAGTTGAATACACAACTATTTCCTGACATAGCTAATTGTTGGGACAGTTATGGCGAAGCACTTGCAGAGTCAGGTAAGAAAGAGGAAGCTATTAAAGCTTATGAAAAAGCATTAACAATAAGACCAAATTTAGAATCAGCAAAAAACGCATTAAAAGACCTTAAAAAATAATCATGCAGAAACTCACAAACAAAGAAGAAGAAATCATGCACATCTTATGGAAGCTGGAAAAAGCTTTTGTAAAAGATGTTCTTGCAGAAATAAAAGATGACAAGCCACATTACAACACGCTTTCAACCATTATTAGAAACTTGGAAGAAAAAGGGTATGTGGCATACAAAGCGTATGGAAAGACACATCAATATTACCCCTTAATCAGTAAGGAGGCATACAAAAAACGTTTTATGAGTACTGCTATTGAAAATTACTTTAACAGTTCTTATAAAAATGTGGTATCCTTTTTTGCCAAAGAAGAAAAAATTAGTGTCAAGGAACTTAAGGAAATTATAGCTTTAATTGAGAAAAACCCAAACCATAAAAAATAAAACCATGGAATATTTCATTAAAGCTTCAGCTGTTTTGTGCATATTTTATGTTTGTTACAAATGGTTTTTGGAAAAAGAAACATTTTTCAATGCCAACAGATGGTTTTTATTGTCTGGATTGGTAATGGCCAGTCTTTTACCTTTCATGGTTATTCCTGTGTATGTGGAATATATGCCTATGGCTTTTTCAGAAAATGTTTTGATGGTAGAAACCAACCCACAAAACACAAGCAATCTATTTAATATTTCTAAAATCATTACATGGTTGTATGTTATGGGACTGGCATTTTTTTTAGGAAAATTGATTGTGGAATTCACCTCGTTATTTTCCTTGATAAGAACTCATAAACAGAAAAAAGAAAACGGCTTCACCTTTGTTGAGACCACTAACAACATGGCCCCCTTTTCATTCTTTAAGTGGATAGTATTCAACCCAAATCAATTTCGGGAAGAAGAATTATCACATATTATTTCCCATGAAAAAGCACATGCCAAGGAATATCATTCCATAGATGTTTTACTTGCCCAAATAAGCTGTGTGGTGTTCTGGTTTAACCCCATTTGTTGGCTGTACAAAAAAGAAATACAGCAAAACCAGGAGTTTATAGCAGATTTTAAGGCTCAAAAACAATCCCAATGCAAAAAAAGCTATCAGCGTTTATTGCTTAAAGCGTCCATCACAAATCATCCATTGGTTGTTACCAATAATTTTTATAATTCATTAATCAAAAAACGAATCCTTATGTTACACAAATCAAAATCAAACAGATCAAACACCTGGAAATTAGGCATCGTCCTTCCCCTATTGGCTTTATTTTTAATGAGCTTCAACACAAAAAAAGTGTTTGTAAATGCCACGCAAAAACACACTTTAAATACTTTAGACAACACAACCAAACCAACACAGGAAGTGGTTGTAATTACCAAGGATTTTACTGATTCCGACTTGGAAGAGATTAAAAATCAACTTTCAAAAAAAGGATTGATTTTTAAATTTAAAGGCGTAAAACGCAATACCTCTGGAGAGATTATCGCCATAAAATTAGATGTGAAATCCAATAATTCCAGTGCCAAGTACAACCTAAATGGAGAGAAAGCCATTGCCCCTATTCAAATTAGTTTTGAAAAAAATGGCGATCATATTGCCATTGGCAATGCATCTTCAAACTCTAAGGAACAAAAAATGGTTTTTATCTCCAAAGATGGCGAAATCACCGAAATAGATACCGAAAAGGGCAGTGAAAATGTGTTTGTTTACAAAACAAAAGATGGCCTTGAAAAAGAAGTGGAATTAGATGTGGAACAAGATGGAAACGTAATGTTTATTAGCGATGACGCCAAAGTTAAAACCCTTAAAAAAGGCAATAGAACCATTGAGATAGTTACGCTTTCTGATGATAAGGATGTGATTGAACTTGAAACTGATGGAAGCTTAACAAGTAAAACCATCTGGGTTACAAAAGAAGATTCCGAAGTAAATTGGACCTCAGGTGAAAATGGCAACAAAGAGCGAACCTATAAAATAAAAATAACAAGTTCTGATGAAGATGTGGACAACCTGAAAATTACCTCAGATGATCCAAGTGCGAATCAAAAAGTAAAGGTTTTGAAACTGAAAGAAAAAGAAGGTTTTTTTATTTCCAGTGACAACGGAACACCTCTTTTTATTCTTGATGGCAAAGAAATAACCAAAGATGAAATGGAAAAAATAAACCCAAATATCATTGCCCATGTAAATGTGTTAAAAGGCGATAAAGCCATAGAAACTTATGGGGAAAAAGCCAAAGATGGTGTGGTTGAGATAACCACCAAAAAGTAAAACAAAAAATAAATGTATAAAAAAATCCCAAGCTTAGGTTTGGGATTTTTTTGTCTTCTCAATCAGTTTATTTTATCAAGACCTTTTTAACAACTGTTTTTCCTTCTGAAGCCATTTTCAATAGGTATAAGCCACTTGAAAAATCTAAATCAATATAAGTATTGCCCGAAATGTCTTTAGTCATTAATTGTCTGCCATCCACTGAAAATATCTCTATGGTTGTATCTTGGACAACGCCACTAATATAGAGCTTTCCTTGAGTTGGGTTTGGATAAACGCTAATTTTTAATTCTTGTGTCTCTTCTACGCTTAAATTCTGTTCCCAAGTTTCACCAACCATATTCCCCCAAATATATTCCACCAAATCCGGCTGATCTATAAAAGGGTTTCTGTTAAATTGCCAATTATAAATGACATTGTTCCTGTTCATCTCAAAATCGTCTGGAGGATCATTTCTATGCCAATCCAATAAGAGCTGTAAATCGCCAAATTGTCCTACCATGCCTTCTGGATAGCCATTAACAATTTCCAATCCGTTATATCGTACTGCCAAATAAAACACACCTCTAGCCACATCGCCTTTAAAACTACCTAGCGTTCCAGTTGGTCCATTATATTGTCCATAAAACTGATTGCCACGACTGCTGTTTTCAGGTCCATCAACGGCTCGAATACCATGTGCATCGGAGTTGCCATGACGTAAGGAATCTGCTTTGGTTTCCCAAAACACATCCACACCATCGGCAATTTCATCTTCTTCAATACTGTAATATCCAGCTCGGGACCTGGGAAAGGTATGCTCCCTATTCCAAGTTCCTGTATTATCAGAAGTAACTTGAAAATCCAATTTTGGTCTTCCTTGTTCCAAATAAACCAACCATACCTGATTGCTGTTTGCTGGGTTTTGGTCTGCTTCTTTTAAAATATCAATAACATCGGCATAAGTTTGAGCCCTAACCACATTTGGATTGGCTACAATATCTTGCAATGCTTGACGCAAAGCCACATCGGAAAACCCATCCAAACTACTGTAATAGTCATTGGGTTGTGTGCTGGAAACATTGCCATAAGTTGGATTTATAGGTGTCCCAAAAGGTGCAACCGTAAAATCGTTATCCACCACCCGAAGCTTTAAAAAATTGTTGTACGGAATGTATGGCCACTGTAAACTTGAAAACTTTACAAGTGCTTCTTCATCACCTTCATCAAATGTATCGTCAATTAAAGTAATAGTGGTAGTCACCGAATTTTGTCCAGTTGGAATGGTAAGTGTGGTGTTTCCCGTAAAATCGGATGTATTGAACCCAAAATAATCCAAAGTAATGCTAAACACAACATCTGAGGTCACGTTTTGTTGAGCTGTAAACACGATATCAAAAACGTCGCCTTCGTTATATTGTGATTGGGATGTACTTATGGAAATAGCATTATAAACCTCTCCACTCCCATCGTTTAACAATCTTGGAGTTGGTGTTCCCACAAAATAGCTGCCGTCGTTATTTCGCTGTATGGAGTTGGTATTGTTGCCTGGACCTTCGTTTATTTGTTCGGAAACGCCCAAAAGCGCCATAAGTTCGGTATCATCAGAATCGTTAGTTCCGTAAACCAAGGCATCTATTAAATTTGCCTGTGTGGCTAAGGTGCCTTCAGGAAAATCTGTGTCGTCCCCAGTGTAAAGAGCCACAGCATCTGCTCCATTTTGAATGACATTAGCTGCAATAAGCAATTGCGGAAAAGGAGTTACAGTATCGCTTCCTATTAAAAGAAGTCCATTATTATCTGTTGTATATCCATCTAAATCGATGGTAAAATAACTGGAGTCTGCTCCGGAAGTAGACCCGTTAAAAAACACAAGTACATAACCATCCAATGAGGCATTTGGTACATCAGATTTTAATTCAACAAATTCTTGATCGTCAATTCCAGGGGTATCACAATCCAGTTCGTTAATGACCACTTGTGCATAGGTTAGGTGTGAAAAACACAGGAATCCTAGTAAAGTAATTAATTGTTTCATGTAGGGAAAATTTTAGCAAATGTAAAGAACTCTTTGCCCATATATTGTTTTCTAAATTATTAATTGGTTAATTTTAACATTTTTAGGATAAAAAATAGGAATGTATCTTTGTACCATTATGAAAAAGAAATTCTTTAAACTTTTAGCAAAACTGAATAAAATCTTACTTCTAAGTTTCACGAAACAAGGTTTGGATTTAAGCAAAGCAAGCAAATTCCAGATGGCCATTTTTGGCTGGAAATTATATGTGACCAAAAACGCATTGGATTAATTCAAGTTTTTTTTGAGGTTTAACTAAAAAAGGAATATATTTGCATCCTCAAAAACGGCCTCGTGGCGCAACTGAATAGCGCATCTGATTACGGCTCAGAAGGTTACAGGTTTGAATCCTGTCGAGGTCACTAATTTGAATTACAAAAAATGACAAAACCACGTTAACCATAGGAGTAGCGTGGTTTTTCAAGTTTTTAGACGTTCATTAAATTTGGTTTGTTTTAGTTTAACCTGTCAGTTATACGTCAGTTATTTTTTCAATCTGTCAGTTAACTGACAGATTCAACTTTTTAGGCTAACCATCAGGTACTGTGGATTTTGACTTTCGTCGAACAATGTTTAACCATTTAAGACGAATATTATGCGCACCAAAAACACCTTCTCAATTTCGTTCTGGGCAGATTTAAAAAATGCAAAAAACGAAAATGCACTTCTCTATGCCAGAATTACTGTTAATTCCAAAAGAGTAAACATAAGCCTCAAAAGAAAAGTTTACATCAATGACTGGGATTCCAAAAAAAGTAAAGTCAAAGGAACTTCCCAACAAGCAAGACAAACAAATTTGTATCTTGATCAGGTACACTCCCGGTTATTTCAGATTTTTCAGGATTTTAAGTTCAAGGGAAAATTCATAACAGCTCAATTAGTCAAAGCAGCCTATTTAGGTGAATCGATTTCAGACAAAACGTTACTCAACATTTTTGACTATCACAGAAAGAAAATCGAAAACACTCTTGCTGTAGGTACCATTAGGAACTTTGAAGTTTCCACTGGTTACGTCCTTAGATACCTAAATGAGGTTATAAAAACTTCAGATATTTATCTCAAGCAGCTGGACTACAAATTCATTAGCGACTTCGAAACCTTTCTACACAATTATTATCCAAAAAACCATCCCAAAGCATTGGGACATAATACAGTGATGAAGCACATTCAAAGACTTAGAAAAATTATAACCCTTGCTTATCACATTGAGTGGATAGACAAAGATCCGTTTGTAAGATGGAAACCCACCTATGAGAAAAGGGAACGTCAATTCCTTACAGAGAACGAACTCGCCAACATTGAAAATTATTACTTCCCCATCGAGAGGCTTGACCGTGTTAGGGATCTCTTCGTTTTTAGTTGCTATACTGGTATCAGTTATAGTGATATCATACGATTGACACCTGAAAACATTGTCATGGACATCGACGGCCACAATTGGATTTACACCAAAAGAAAAAAAACAAAAACCCTGGTAAAAATTCCCATTCTGGAGAAAGCAGAATATATTATCGACAAATATTGTGGCCACCCTATCACACAAGTAAGTGGAACACTACTTCCGGTACTTACAAACGAAAAACTAAATCTATATTTAAAAGAAGTGGCTGATGCCTGTGGCATATCCAAGAACCTCACTTTTCACATGGCGAGGCACACTTTTGCAACTACAGTAACCCTCACAAACGGTGTTCCGATTGAAACTGTTTCAAAGCTTCTTGGCCACACGAAAATAACAACAACACAAATTTATGCGAGAATCATAGATAGAAAAATTTCAGAAGATATGAGTAGTTTAAAGAATGTTCTCAAATCAAAAAAAATTATTACTAGAAAATTTAATACAAAAAAATAAATGTAGCCTAAATATTAACAATGATGTGTTATTTAAAAATTAGTGTCTATAAATAATTAATCTATAATAAATTCTTCTACTAATTCTTTTTTAATTCCAGTGAATAAAGCGAATTCCTCTATAGTAACGAATTGATGTGGTTCTTTATCTAAATACTCTTTGATTGTAGATAAAAGGTTTCGGGAATGTCTTTCACTTTTGCCAGTGATACGTTGAATATCTTTTGGATAAATACATATTCTTTTCGGCTTCCCCATACTCTATCTATGCTTTGTCTCGGCAGTTAACATACTTCAAATGTATTATTAATTGCACTTAAAACCAATGTTTTAAAGATGCATTTTGAAGTTTTATATTAACTTCATAAAGTCTGGTTTTATTTGGTTTGAATTGGTGATTTAGGCAAAAAAGGTATAAATAGGAAAAAGAGGTTTTTATCGGAAAGGGGATTCTTTGGAAATGCTAATGAGACTATAGATTTAATGATTATTAATCAAAAAACGTATAGTTATGGCAAGACAAACCGGAATTATCAGGTTGAAAGGCACCATTGGAGGTGTTACCTTTTACAAGACCACCGACGGGCATTTGGCACGAGAGAAAGGTGGCGTGGACAAAAACCGAATTGCCAATGACCCGGCGTTTCAAAGAACCCGTGAAAATGGGGCTGAGTTTGGACGTGCCGGTTCTGGTGGTAAATTGGTAAGAAAGGCCATTCGTTTGCTTTTACAGAATGCAAAGGACAAGCGAGTGACCAGCAGATTGACTCAATCGCTCATGAGAGTCATCAAGACGGACTCAACCAATGAGCGTGGATTGAGAACCATTCCAGATGGGAATATGGTATTGATCAATGGGTTTGAGTTTAATATCAAAGGGAAGTTGAGCACAGTAATGTTTGCTCCCTACACTCCTACTTTGGATCGGGTTGCAGGGACATTGGACGTAGAAATCCCTGTGTTTACACCCAATGCAAGTATTGATGCCCCTACAGGAACAACCCACTTTAAAATTGTAAGTGGATTGGCAGAAGTTGACTTCATAAACGAGACGTTTGTTTTTGACAGTCAGGAGACTGCTATTTTACCTTGGGATGCCCAAGCGACAACACTCATCAATCTTATCTCCACTGTAACCGCTAACTCTACCCTGCCTTTATTGCAACTGCTAGGAGTGAGCTTTTACCAAGAAGTAAACGGAGATATGTATCCATTAAAAAACGGGGCATACAACTCCCTTAGTGTGATTGGCGTGGATCAAGTGTAATTGTAACTTCATGGAGTGATGGAATTGCAATTGTTAAGGAATCAGTTTGAAGGGGGCACAAATGGTGCCCTCTTCTATCAAAGGAAATTTATCTGTTTTATGATTGAGTTGCCTTGGAAGGAAAATGCACAAAATATTTCGTGTATTCCTGACGGACGATATGAACTGGCACTTTGGTTTACAAGCCGTTTTAAACACCATTTGGTGGTTAAGAATGTTCCAGGACGATCGGGGATTTTGGTGCATGCTGCCAATAATGCTTCAAAAGAGCTTCGTGGCTGTTTGGCTCCAGTAACACATTTAACAGGGATTGGGACAGGAATACTTTCCCGTAAAGCTTTAGATAAACTCTTGTTGATTTTTGAACGATGTCGAAAGAAGAAAGAACCTATGATATTGACTATCACCTCAGCCGTGTTTTGCAACGGTGATGGAAATTATTAGCTAATTTAATTTTGTTTTAAATTATGAATTTAAAAGAACGTTACACAAAGCCAACTCCTAAATTTTTTAAGATTTTGCGAAATATAGGGATTGCGCTAACTGCTGCAGGTGGTGCGATACTGGCTGCTCCAGTTTCGATACCAGCCACCATAATAACTGCTGCTACGTATATGACAGTTGCCGGCACGGTAGCATCAGTAGTGAGTCAGGCGGTTGTTAAGGATGGAGACGATGACGAACCAAAGGATTTTGATAATTCTGCCTTGATAAAATAAAATGGAGCCACAATTTTTTCATCGGGTTAGTTTTTGGGGTGGCACTGCTTTTGGTGTGTTGCCCAATTTGCCTGTTGAAGATGTTATTATTACCATTATCATGGCTGTTATTGGTGCTGTGGCAAGTTTTTCTGTATCTGTTGTGTTAAAATACTTTTCCCGAAAGCACGGGAAAAAGTAGTTTGGTTCGGTGATAAAGCCCGGCGTTGGTGTCCGGGCTTTTTTATGTCTTGAACTGAAATTCCTCATTGGTTCACTGTGGTAGGTAAGGCCTCAACATCAATATTCTAAAGTCTTTGAGTTTTAGAGCTTGTCGGTTGAAGTTCTCTTCTTCTTCTTCTAGCTTTTTGAGCACTTGAAAACGTTCGTCCCTATATCGGCCATCGTATTTGACACAACTTTTCATGATTCGTTTTCTGACATCATAAATAGTAATAAATGGGATGACCGAGCCTTTGATATAAGGCATAAATTGCTATCCAACATCTAAGCCGGCACATATCCAGTATAATTTTTGGAGTTCCTTAGGTTTATTGCAAAAAACGACAAAAGCGTTTCTGTATGGCTCGAACGAAGGCTTTTCTTCGTTTTTTTCCTTTATTTAGGATATAGAAATGACTTAGGTTGTAGAATCGTTTGAAATTGTGGGTTTTAATTTTGAAATTAAGCAAGATATAAGATTTAAAAAATTAATTATGCTTTCGCTCGCTACGCTTCGTGACAATAACTTTTCAAAAGAAAAAACAAAAAAAAAGAAAGCTATAACTACTTGTGGCGTGGATAAGGCTGTCAAGGTTTTTGGAAAAAATACTACCCGGATTTAGTGAACAGTTTACATGAGCGGTATTTAGTTACTGTGTATCATAAATATACAATATCTGAGCGCCAGCTGGCACGTTCACTAAAAATGACTACTAGATATTTTATTAACGTACCGACCGGGTGGAGATTTTTTTCAAAACCCATCGGGCTTGACCTTTATAGCCTTACGCATTGGCATAAGGAAGCCACATACATTTGCTTGCTTTTTATATTATTTTTTTATAAAACTTAATTCACTTTTTTGGGGTATATACTCTTAAAAAAATAGGTTTTTGCGAGGTTGAGCATTGGAAGAAGCGATTGTATGTGTAGCATGTTTAAATAGTTGTTTGATAAAACAGCATTTAAACATGCTACTTATACAGGACTTATAGACCATAGCTTTTTGTTTTTTAACACTTTCGGTTGATGTGCAGGGCAGGGTTAAAAAACAATATGCTATGGCGTTTTACTATATTTTAAAAACCTATTTTTTTATAACCGCTGACTTGGGTGGTGGGGAAAAGTGGCAAAGTTGTGTGTACTACACTTTAATCCAAGTTAGGAATAGAGCGTGGGATAGCGATTATGTAGTTCGCGTTATTTCTAATGCCCTAGAGGTGCTTATAAATAGCCTTATTTTAATTTGGGCACGGATTTGAGCAGTGGTTTAGGGGCTATTTAGTTCGCGTTATTTCTATTGTTTTAGAGGTGCTCATGAATAGCCTCATTATGATTTTAGACGGAACTAAAGCAGGAGACCGCCGCTATTTAGTTCACTAATTTATATTTATAAATCAAGGAGTTCGTGAAAAGCCTTATTTTAATTTGGGCACGGATTTAAGCAGTGATTTAGGGGCTATTTAGTTCGCGTTATTTCTATTGCCCTAGAGGTGCTCATGAATAGCCTCATTATAATTTGGAGCACGAATTGAGCGTTGGGAAGGTGGCTATTTACTCGCTTCATTTTTATTGTTTTTAATGGTGCTCGTGAATAGCGGCGAATTTTAATTTTAGACGGAACCAAAGCAGGGGCTGCGCCGCTATTTTACATAATGGCGTTATGGTACAATTTGGGTGCGAAGCTGGGTCCCGGATTGCTACCATAACAGACCATTATGTAAATATAGACCCTATCGACACTTCCCTTTTCTGGCGGATTTTTTGTTTTTCCTCGACTCCGTTCGGACACCGTAACTGAGTGTTTTTGAGAAGACGGATTTGTGGCTCTTTACTCACTAGTTTATATTTTATAATATTGTGTTCGTGAATGTTTCACATTTGCTTTTTTGTTGTGCCGCTATTTAAAATATATGGGCTTAAACAAAAAAGGAAATTGCCACATGGGTGAATAACCGTTCTACAAAAAGTGTGACAGAAAAAGAGCGAACCGAATTTAACTGATTCTCTAGCAAATGGAAAGGAGTGGTTAATGATACTGAAATATGAGAAACTAGTTTAAGAATTGAATTATATTTATTCAAAATAAAGTTTTCACCTCGGGGAATAGCTTTTTATATTTTCCATTTATATCATTAATATGGACAACCTGAAATTCCAATTGTAGTTGAGCAGACGGAATAGGAATTTCCTTTTCTTCACCATTCTCAATAATTTTCAACGTTTTAGGCTGTAGTCCCATTAATTTTTTAATGGCTGAAGAAGTATTTGACTTTGCCTTTTCCTCCAATAGTTTCCCTAAAGAAATAAAAGTTATAATTACCGTAGCCGCTTCATAATAAACGTGAGGCTCGATACCTCGACTTAACCAAAATTCAGGAAAAAAGGTATTGAATACACTAAAGAGGAAGGCGATTCCGGTACTCAACGCCACCAAGGTATCCATATTTGCTTTACCGTGTTTGGCCTGCTTGAAGGCATTGATGAAAAAACTGCGCCCAAACCAAAAAAGAATTGGAAAGGCCAATACCAATGAAATCCATTTGCCTGGTTCCCATTGCATATAGAACATTCCCAACACAAAAATGGGTAGCGTAAGTATCGCTGACCAAATAGTGCGATTTTTTATGTCTTGATAGTGCTTTTGCTGTAGTTCTTGTTGTACTTCCGAAGGATTCTCCGCATCAATGATAATATCATAGCCCACTTCGCGAAGTGCATTTTGAAGCTGATTAGGACTCAACTCTTTGTCGTACTCTACAAGAACAGAGCTATTGGCAAAATTTACGCTTGCATCAAAAACGCCTTCCGTATGTTTTAATACAGATTCAACGCTTGCTGCACACGATGCGCAGGTCATTCCTGTAACCGGGAATGATTCTTTTATTCCTTGTTTATGGCTCTTTTCTTTGGTTTCAAATATGTTAATTGTCTCCATAGTCCTATTCTAATTTGTACTCTGCAAATTTCAGGATTAAAAGACTTTAATGTATTATGTTATTTGCTGAATGATTTGTAGAATTTGCTGAATTCGGTTCATCTATTGCAAAAGCGTTGTATCTAAACAGATATAAAATACTTTAGGAACTGTAAGAACAGTACAAAGCAGATTAACAGGATAACAACGATTAGAATACCAATCCAAATTATTTTATCTTTTTTGGTAATGCTATTTTTTACAGACGGTACTTTAGTGTTTTTTTTATTTCGTCTATCTCGTCTATTTCGTCTATTTTCTAACATAGAATATCATTTTTGCTATGAACCAACCAACCAATCAACCACTTCCACTTCATCTGCTGTAACCCCAAAAATTATATTCTCGCAGTTAATCAATGCTTATGAATATTCCCTTTTAGCACAAAATAGTATAATAGGAATGCGGTTATTACCACAAAGATTATTGCAAGAATCCCATTGAACTTATCTTTTTTTTGTGATTTTGTTATTCGATGATTTACTAACCTTTTTATTTCTTTTATTTCTCTGTTTTTGATACATCGTTTTTGATTATTACCATTTCATCTTCTGTAATCTAACAGCATTTAAGATAGCCAACAAAGCCACTCCTACATCTGCAAACACAGCCTCCCACATTGTCGCCAGGCCTCCTGCACCCAAAACAAGTACCACAGCTTTTACTCCAAAAGCAAGCGCAATATTTTGATATACAATACGTCTGGTTGAACGACCAATTTTAATAGCTTTTGCAATTTTGCTCGGTTGGTCTGTTTGGATGATAACGTCTGCCGTTTCTATCGCTACATCACTTCCCAAGCCGCCCATTGCGATACCAACATCGCTTACTGCCAATACTGGGGCATCGTTGATGCCATCGCCAATGAAAGCTACTCTTCCGTCATTTTCGGACATTAGTTTTTCGACTTCGTTCAATTTATCTTCTGGAAGCAATCCGCCTTTTGCCCAATCTACACCCATTTCTTTGGCAACTTGTTGAGTAATGGAATCCTTATCGCCCGAAAGCATTATGATTTTTGAAATACCCGATTCCCGAATTTGATTAATGGCTTCGTGGGCATCATCCTTTAACTCGTCTGCAATGATTACATAGCCTGCAAATTTGCCTTCAATGGAAACCATCACGATAGATTCTACAATGTTGTCGGTTTCAGATGGAACTTCGATATTGTTTGAAATCATCAATGGTTTATTCCCAACCAATACGGTTTTGCCGTTTACTGTTCCCTTTAAGCCTTTTCCTGCTACTTCACTTACTTCGGAAGCTTGAAAATCTTCGCCATCGGCTTTATAATCCATAATTGCCTTGGCAATGGGATGGGTAGATTGTTCTTCCATCGCCATTAGGTATTTCATAAATTCAGGTTCTTTCCAGCCAATGGCTTTTATTTCTTTGATTTTAAAAACACCTTTGGTTACAGTTCCTGTTTTGTCCATAACAACGGTATTAACCTTCGTCATTTCATCCAAATAAGATGCGCCTTTGAACAAAATCCCGTTTTTTGAAGCTGCTCCCAATCCACCAAAATAGCCCAACGGAATAGAGATAACCAAAGCACACGGACAGGAAATAACCAAGAAAATCAATGCTCTATACAACCAATCGCTAAAAACATAATCGTCCACAAAAAAGTAAGGTAGAAATGTCAAGGCAATTGCCAAGAATACCACGATAGGCGTATAGATTTTTGCAAACTTTCTAATGAACAATTCGGTCTTTGATTTCCGTGCGGTGGCGTTTTGCACCATATCCAAAATTCTTGCAATAGAACTATCCTTAAATTCTTTAGTAGTTTTTATTTCAATTACACCGTCCAAGTTTATGCTTCCAGCAAATACTTTTTCGCCTTTTGCAATGGTATCAGGTTTGCTTTCGCCCGTTAATGCTGCGGTATTGAACGAGCCTTTTTCGGACAATAAAATACCATCTAAAGGAATTTTTTCGCCCACACGTACTTGCACTTTTTCGCCAATAGCAACGGTTTCGGGATTTACAGAAACATAATTGTTGTCCCGATAAACCAAAGCTTCATTGGGTCTTACATCCAGTAATGCCTTGATGCTTCCTTTGGCTCTTTTAACCGCGGCACTTTGGAATAATTCGCCTACCGCATAAAACAACATTACTGCCACACCTTCCGGATATTCGCCAATGGCGAATGCACCTATGGTTGCGATGGACATCAATAGAAATTCGGTAAAGAAATCGCCATTTTTGATGCTGTTCCAACCTTCCTTTATCACAGGAAAACCTACAGGAAGGTATGCGACTGCATACCAGACGATACGTATCCAATCTTTAAAAAATGCTACGTCAAAATAATCCATCGCAATGCCAATAATCAGCATTACAAAGCTGAAAATTGCTGGTACATAAACTTTAAATTTCACTATGCTTTCTGCGCTGCTTTGGTTGTGGGCATCATTGCGCTTGTGAGTATCTGAAGAAGTTTTATTCAAATCTCTTAAATTGACTTTCTTTTTTTTCATTAGTTTGATAATAATTTTATTTTAATTCACAGTTATTCCAATCTCAACACCAATTGCGCAAACTGCACTTCTATGGTATCATCGATACCCTCTATTAAGAAATCCAAACCAGTATTTGAAACCAATAATTGTCCGGTTGCACTTATCAAGCAGGACATACTTACTCCTTGTTCTATATGGGTAATGGTTGCTTTAAATTGTGATTTAAAGGATTTTCCTTGATAAGTAACATCTATCAGCCAATTAAAGTTGATAGGGTCGTGCCGTTTTGATAAAAAATCCTGTGATGGAATAGTGCCCGTGAACCGAAGCATCAAAGGGGCTTCCTGCTGTTGTAAAATGGTATTGATTTCAGGAATATCTGTTGATAAAGTCTTAAGGTCGAGTACACCATTAACCACTTTGGAATCATAATCAAGATATAAGGCCAATTTATGGCTTTCTGCCTTGACGGGTTTAGAGTTAACCAAAGTCATCATCATAATATGACCTTCTTCAGTTGTATAAATTTTTTGGGCGTTTACTTTATAATAACTAACCAACAAGATTATTAAAATACAATGTTTAACATTCATAATATCCATCTTTAATTGTATAATTAAAAAAAAGCAGCTTCTACTTTTGCTTTTAATGCTATTAATCATTTTGCTTTAAGAAGCATCATAAAAGCTGCCTGCTATTAATTAAGTTTTCACTTAATTTATTTTAAATAAAAAATTTCACTCTTTCACATAACCACTTACCGCTATTTATTATCTATATCCTTTTCTCTTTTACCGAAATAATACATCAGAGCAACACTTGCACCTAATAGTCCAAACAGAATATTCTCGAAAATTTGATTCCCATTGATATTCACAATTTCAATGAAATTATTTATTAAATATTGCCACCAATTAATTTCATAATTCTGACTGCTAATCGTGAAAATTGTTATCCCCAAAGGTTGAAGGATAAAAACACCTATGGCAAACCCAATTAGTATGGTAATAAGAATATTCTTTTTATTCATCGTCTGTCTTTTACGGAAGTAAGCTTACTGGCTCTCAATCCAACTTTTGGCATCTTCCTTTTGGTCTATATTGAAATACTTAATTTCGGCGTTGGTAAAAGGCTTCATAAATTGGGTTATCCATTCTTGCCATTTTTTATCTCCTACCATTGCTATTTTTTCATAGTCTCTGGCGTGGGCCGTATCCATTTTGAGGTCTTCCCATAAACTAGGCAAGTCCCAACCCGTAAAATTGTCCATCTCAAAATACCAACGAACCTTCATCCCCTTGTCCAGTATAGCGTGGATAAGTGGATGGATTTTTTCGATGTCTTCTTTTCTCAATTTGCCCGAAGCTTTTGTTGCAACAATATTTTTTTCCTTTAACTCAATTATCTGTAACATTTTATATAGTTTTTAATTAATTATTATCCTTCTAAATCGTAAAACCATTCTTCAGCCATTACAATTGCTTTTTTGATGGCCTTTTCTTTTGAAAAGTCTTCCTTTTCGATTAATTCTTTCGCAATTTCAATTGCCTATTTTCTTACCGATGGATTAAGGGTGTCAAGCTCTGCTCTAAATTCTTCAAATGTCCAGTCCATAAAAAATATATTAGTGGTTAAACAATTCCTTTTCCTTTTCGGGGTCTATATCTTTTTTTTCTCTTTTATCCAAAAAATAATCCAGCAAGATACCTACTACAATCGCTCCCACAAACGCGGCATAAACTTTCCAATCAAATTGTATGACCAAAGAGAGGCTTATGATTATCGCCAAAATTGGCAGTATCGGAACTTTCCCAACAGATAAAGGAACTTTAAAGGGCCTGTCTTTATCTGGTGCTCTGAAACGCAATACGATAAGGGCAATGTTCACGGCGACAAAGACGAGCAACGCACCCAATGACGACATTCCCGCTACGATTTTAATATCGCCCAATAGCATAAAACCCGCAACTGCCGCCATAACCACAATGGTAGTAACCCACGGCACTTTATGTGCATTGGTTTTGGTCATAAATTTCGGAAGTTCGCCCACGCTTGCCATTCCAAACAGCAGCCTGCTGATAGAGATAATACCGCTAAAGGCCGCATTGGCAGTAGCAAAAAGTGCTGCGACCGCCAATGTCACGGGCAACCAACTGTTGAGATTTGATGCCGCAAGTGAAAGTGGCGAATCTACTTTTGCCAGTTCTGACGGGTCGGCAATGTTAAGTACCGTAAAAGCTATGAGCAGATAGATAACGGTTGTAAAAACCATTGTCAGTAGAAAGGCACGAGGAATGGTCTTGCCAGAGTTTTTTACTTCAGAACCCAATGCAGCCATATGCTCAAAACCTGTATAGACAAAAAACAAGGTTGCGGTAGCCGCCAAAGTACCGGAAAAGGATTCAACTTTAAAAAATTCAGCCTTTGGCGGGCCAGTTTCTGCAAGCCCGACCACAATAAGAATGAACAATCCCAAAAGTTGTATGCTAACCATTATAATATTGGCAGTAGATGATTTCTTGATTCCCGTAATGCTTATCAATGAAAGAATTATCAATACGCCATAACTTATCAATAGGGAAGGCACACTAAAAAAAGTGTTGAAATAACCTGAAAAGGCCAGCAATACAGCGGCTATCGTGGCAGAACTGTGAAAGGCAATTGTCCAGCCAGTGAGAAAGGAAGGAATGTCAATTTTCGGAAACGCTTTGCGTACAAAAATGAATTCGGCACCTGCATTGGGATAGGTAGAGGATAACTCTGCATAAGACAATGCCGAAACGCTGGCAGCAATTGCAGCGAAAACAAAACTCAACCAAAGGTCGGTACCTGCTTGTCCAGCTGCTGCGCCTATGACAGTATATATTCCTGCACCCACAATAGTGCCTACTCCATAAAAGGTAAGACGAATTGTTCCCAATGATTTTTTTAATTCTGCCATAATATTTTTTAAGTTAGAGAAGGTGGAAGAAACCTGAACCTGACCATTGGACCCAAGGGTTCAGAATTCTGAAACTTCCATCTAATATTTTTGCCTGCATTTTTCACATATTCCCTTTAATATCAGGTTCACATTTCTCACTTCATAATCGTCTGGCAAGCTTTCTTTCGATATCTTATTCGGTAAACAGATTGTTCTTCTGCAATCGGTACAATGAAAATGCAGATGTAAATCTATACCGTATTTATCTTTGGCGTTTTCATCAGAAATAGCATATTTTGCCACTCCGACCCCATCATTAATCTGATGAATCAGCCCTTTATCCTCGAAAATCTTGAGATTTCGATAAAATGTCGTTCTGTTTGCTGTTTTATTGGTTTCGCTCTTTTGAACAAAAGCCTTTTTCAAATCGGAAAAGGACACGGCCCTTTGCTTCCTTTTCAGGAACTTGTATATCTTCAACCTCATTTGAGTAGGTCGAATACCGTGATTTAATAGTATCTTTTCCGTTTTAGTCATTGCAATATTAATTCAAAAGCAAACCCTTTTTTCAAAACATATATTTGATGCTATTTCTTATAAGCCAAAAGCCTTAACGCATTAAAAACCACAAGTAATGTTGAGCCTTCGTGGATGACCACTGCAATACCGATATTGGCCCAACCCATAATGGTCGACGGGATAAGCAATGCCACAATACCGAGGCTTACCCAAAGGTTTTGCTTGATAATTGCCTTTGCCTTCCTGCTCAAGCCTATGGCAAAGGGCAGGGTTTCCAATTTATCGGCCATTAGGGCAATGTCTGCAGTTTCCAAGGCCACATCACTGCCCGCTGCACCCATTGCGATACCTACTGTGCTGTTTGCCATTGCAGGGGCATCGTTCACACCGTCGCCTACCATTGCGACTTTGGATTCCTGTTCTTTTAATTTTTTAATGGCATCTACCTTTTCCTCTGGCAACAGGCTTCCCCAGGCATCGGTCAACCCAATTTCTTTAGCAACGGCATCGGCAACCTTTTGATTATCCCCGGTTAGCATTATCATCCGCTTGATACCGATTTCCTTTAATTTTTTCAGTGTTTCCTTGGCCGCTTCCCGTGGGGTGTCCATCAGGGCGATGATACCTATATATTCTTTGTTCCTTCTTATGAGCATCGTAGTATTTCCACCACCTTCAAGTTCTTTTACTTTATTCGATATATCTTCGGATGGTTTTGCTTCATCGAGGTCTTCGTACAAGTCAAGGTTTCCAATATAGATTTTATCCTTGCCCAAAGAAGCTTTGATACCTTTTCCGAGAACTGCTTCCAAATCTGACGCATCGATAATATCAGTACCTTTCAGACGCTCTTTCCCATCCCTTACGACGGCTTTGGCCAAAGGGTGGTCGCTCAAGTTTTCAACGGCAACGGCTATCTTTAACAGTTCATTTTCTTCAATATCCCCCAATGGTACTACTTCGGTAAGTTTGGGCTTGCCTTCGGTAAGCGTGCCTGTTTTATCAAAAGCCAAAGCGGTTATGACCCCTAAATCCTCAAGTGGTCGCCCACCTTTGATGAGCACGCCGCCACGTGCTGCCCTTGCCACACCGCTCAATACGGCACTTGGTGTTGAAATGGCCAGTGCACAGGGACTTGCAGCTACCAATACCGCCATTGCACGATAAAAGCTGGCACTAAACGGTTCGTCAATGACCAGAAAGGCAAAGAGTAGGATACCAACCAGTATCAGTACGGATGGCACAAAGTATTTTTCGAACTTATCGGTCAGCAGTTGCGTGGGGGACTTCTGGGTCTGTGCCTCGTTGACCAATTTGACCAGTCGGGACAGGGTAGAGTCTTTGGCTTCTTTGATTACCTTTATTTCCAGCGTGTTATTACCGTTGATAGTTCCGGCAAATACCCGATTTTCATCCTTAATATCATCGTCTGCCGAATAGTCCCTGCCTGTATCTTCCACGGGAAGTTTATCCACGGGTACACTTTCCCCAGTAATAGGGGCCTGGTTTACACTGCTTTTTCCGTTGACCACGACGCCATCTGCGGATATTTTACTATTGGGCTTGACCACTATAATATCGCCAATACTCAATTGCTCAATTCCAACTTCTTCGGTCTTGCCATCTTTTTTAAGCAATGCTGTTTTTGGTGCAAGGTCTGCAAGCGCAGCAATGCTTTTTCTTGCTTTGTTCATTGCGTAATGTTCCAAGGCGTGCCCAAGGCTAAATAAAAACAACAACAGTGCACCTTCTGCCCATTCTCCCAGAATGGCGGCACCAATGGCAGCGACCAGCATTAAAAAATCAATTTCAAAACCACCCTTGGCCACAGTTTGAACCGCTTCCTTGGCCGTAAAGAAACCACCGAAAAAGTACGCGCCAATGTACAAAGTAAGACTGACCCAATCCGGGATGGATTCCACATAAGAAAGCCCGAAACCTATCCCGAGAAGTGCCCCACAGATAATGGAAAAAATAAGCTCCGTATTTTTACCGAAAACCCCACCATGGGCGTGCTCTTCTCCTTCCTCGTGGGTCTCGCCCTCCTTGTGCTCGTGGCCCTCTGTGGAAGTTTGCTCTTTAGTATCTTCCTTCTTTGAACGTTCCTGTTTTTTTTTGGATGCTTCGGTGTAATTATTTTCGTTTGAAGAACTCCGCTGAACCTGAAGGTCTTCCTTTTCAATCTGTTTACTTATTTCATCAAAATTTGTTTGCTTTTTATCAAACTCAAGGCGCACCATTCCAGAGGCCGAAACGGAAGCCTCCAAAACCCCATTGATTGCCAAAAGACTTTTCTCTATGGAACGTGCCTGTCTTGTATGTCTGATTCCTTTTACCTCAATGAGCAAATGCCCATATTTTTCGGTAATCTCGGCACCTGTCTGTTCTGCGAGAGATTGAATGCGGTCTATGGAAATGATATCTGGGTCATAATGAAAACAGAGCTGTGGCGTGGTATCTTCCTTTGTATCGGTAACGTGTACTTTTTCGATACCCTCTTTGGCCTGTAGTTCTTGAATAAGCCTTTTAACACAAGTGTCTTTTTCGTTTGGAACTTGCTGTAGGATAACCGGGATTTTTAGTTGTAGTTTTTTCATTTTTCACTATTTTTTTTTAATCCATTCTTTGGCATCGTCTTTTTCTTCTGGCTTATAAAATTTTATATGAGCTTCTGAAAAAGGAAGCAATACCTCGGTAAATTGCTCCTGCCATTTAACGCTACCCACTAAAGCAACACGCTTTAAATGTGTTTCATTCG